>CAZOEX010000041.1:0-12986 GCA_964578925.1 uncultured Gemmatimonadota bacterium
GCGAAGGCCCGCCCGAACTCGGAGTCGATGACGATCGCGAGCAACGGGATCATCAGCATTACGAGGATGACGAAGGCCCAGATGATGGTCATGGGCCGAAGCTAGGCCCGCCCCTCCGGGCCAGCAACGCGACCGGCCGCGCCCGGACCGATCGAGGAACCCGCGTGGAGCAGGTCCCGCGTGAGAGGCCGCCCGTGGCGGGCGAGGAATTGCGCCGTCGCGATCACACGCTCCTGGGGCCGGCCGTCCGGCATCAGGTGCGTACGCACCCTGGCCGCCTGCCGGAGGGCGATCCTCTCCCGCTCCCGAACCCTCGCATCGATCGTGCGCGCCAGCTCCCGCAGGGCCTTTTCCGCGCGATGGCGGGCCTTGCCGGCCGCCGACTTCAATCCGGGAAGCTCCTGCGCGACGGTTCCGTCCAGCTCGTCGAAGCCCCCCGCCAGCTCCTTCTCCAGGGCGTCCAGCGCGTCCCGGACCTCCGGCGGACGATGCCGCCGCACCCATCCGTGCTCGATCCCCTGCCCTTCCGCCTCGACCGTGGCCACGTCCAGCTCGAGCTTCTCGAGCAGACGATCCACTCGCGGTTCGACGAGCGTCCAGGCGTCACGCGGCATGATACGGGGCATCGGGACGCCGAGCGCGTCGAAAAGCGGCGGGAGCTGCGCCCAGTAGGCGATCTCGCCGGGGCCCAACACCGTCACCGCCACGGGGAGCAGACGGCTCTCCAGGACCGGACGGAGAGCGGCCGCCGGCGTGAAGGCGTCCGGCTCCGAGGAGAGCCGCTCCAGCAGCGCGGACGTCGAGAGTCGATCCGTCTCGCCCAGCGTGAAATCGGCGCCGGCCCGCAGCAGATGATGCCGCGAGCGTCCATCGTCGACGAAGATCTGAAGCCCGTTCCCGGGTGGCGTGAGAATCGGGGTTCGGTCGCGGTCGACGATCCTCGCGCGACCGTCCGACATCGCCTCGATGACCGTCCCCGGCTCCCTCACGATGTCTGCGTACAGTTCCGACCCCGCCGATCGAAGCGCCGGAGAGGCCGAGTCGAGGATCGCCAGGTCCAGGCCGTCGAACGCCGCGGCGAGCGCCTCGACGAACGCCTCTCCGAAACTCCGACCCGGCGAGTAGGCCGCGCGGAGCTCGCCGAACCAGGGGGGCGGGGCGCCGGCGACGGCTCCGCCAGCCTCTTCCTCCAGGGTGTGGAGCAGCGTCTCGACCTCCGCCGGCAGCGGGGCCGTGCCGACGCTCCGCATCGCATGGCCGTCGGGCGGCCCGATCCGCAGAGTTCGTAATTCTTCGTTTCGATCGAGGATCCTGCAGGCGGCGACCTCCTGCCAGTCGTGATCGTCCGATGCGACCCAGAAGACGGCCAGGGCAGGCACGCCACTCTCCCGCTCGAGCCTGGCGGCCACGTTCACTGCGGTGAGCGCCTTGTAGATCGTGTACAGCGGACCCAGGAAGAGGCCCGGCTGCTGGCCCGCGGTCACCACGACTCCCTCCCCCGAGCGAACCTTCGCGAGCCGCTCCGCCGCCGCGCCCGACGTCGTCACGAAGACGTCGGCGGGAAGCGACACGCTTCCGCTCCGTCCGCTGAGTTCCGCGGCGGGAGGCAGCGTTCCCGGAGGCGACGGGAGGAGCCCTGTGAGCGTCCCGCTCAGCAGGTCGTCGGCCAGGCCTCCCTCCGGGACCAATCGACGGCGCACGATGCGCGGGAAGGGACGCTCCCGCTTCATGCCGCCGCTCCCACCAGGATCAGACGCTCGGCCCCGGGGCCCGCGTCGCCCCCCTCGTAGTCGCCGTAGCGCCGGTCGACACGGAGGCCTTCCTCCTCGAGCAGGGCGGTCAACTCGTCATCGGAATAGAGCCGCACCCGCTCGTGGAAGGAGCGGGGCCGGGCGGGCTCACCCTCCGGACCGAGTTCCTCGATGCGGATCCGCTTCACCACGGTGTCGTTCACGATCTCACGTGTTTGCGTGACGCGCCGGCCTTCGAACTCCCGTACGTCCCGCGGCACGAGTTCCTCTCGCACGCGCCGGGCATTGAAGAAGTCGAGCATGAAGGACCCGCCGGGACGGAGAACGCGCCGCATCTCGCCGGCGACCCGAAGATCGTCGGCACGCGCGGCGAAGTACCCGAACGAGGTGAAGAAGCTGGTCAGTCCCCCGAACGCCGCGTCGGCGAACGGCAGCCTCCGCATGTCGGCGCGCACGAGCCGCGCCGAGGGGTCCGCCTGCCGGGCCTCCTCCAGCAGCTCGCGCGACAGGTCCAGCCCGACCGCCGGGACGCCGGATCGAGCCAGCTCCCTGAGATGCCGCCCGGCCCCGCACGCCAGGTCGAGCACCGGGCCCGTCCCCGAGGTCGACTCCAGATAGAGCCGGACGGCCCGTTCGGCCTCGGCCTCGTCCCGATGCGGATAGAGCTCCAGGTATTCCTCCCCGAACCAGTCGCGAAACCACTGACGGGACGGACGCCCGCTCCGCGCCCCCGGCTCCGTCATGCCATCCGCCTCGACGAGCGGTGCCCGGAAGGCTCGACACCGGCCAGGCGCAGGACGCCCGCGAGCAGCGCGTCGCTTCCCGGGCCCCAGTCGACGCGCTCGGCCAACCACCAGATCGGCACGCCGTCCGGCAGGCGAGGCGCCAGCCGCACCGCGTCCTTGCGGGTGCAGACGATGCCCCGACCGGCCGAGGCGGCGACGATCCTGTCGACCGTGCGTCGTTCGTAGCGCGCATGGTCCGAGAGTGCGACGCGATGATCCGGACGCACACGCGCGCTACCGAGGGAGCGGAAGAAGGACTCCGGCCACATGACGCCGGCCACGGCCACGGCGGGATCCGGACGATCGAGGTCGCGCGCCGCGTCGTTCGCTGCCCGGAGACCGGCCGGTCGGATCGGAACGTGCACGAGGAGGGTGTCGGGCGCGACGGCCGAGATCTCCGAGGCCAGCGCCTCGGCCCGCGGGGGCGTCGCCGCCCGCCGTACCAGGAGAGCGGCATCGGCCCGGCGAAACGCGGTGAATCGCTCTCGATACGGCCCGGCGGGCAGACGGGCCCGGTCGCCCGCCTGGTCCACGTTGCAGGAGATCAGCTCCAGGTCGCGGTGCAGCCGCCGGTGCTGCAGGCCCGAATCGAGCAGCAGAACACCCGCGCCCCGTGCGACCGCGGCCCGGGCCAGGGGCACTCTCCACCGGCCGCCGGTGGTCGGGATGTCCGGGTTGAGCTCGCGATGGAGGGCGAGCTCGTCGCCCTGCCCGGGAGTGATGACGGCGGCGGCGGCTCCGGCGTCCGCGAGGGCGCGCGCGAGCGCCGCAGTGATCGGGGTCTTCCCGGCCCCGCCGGTCGACAGCGCCCCGACCGAGATCACGGGGGCTCGGACCCGCACCGGGGCGAAGACACCGGCGTCCCAGAGCCCGTTGCGCAGATCGGCCGCGGCGCCGTAGACCACCGCCAGCGTCCGAAGCAGGCGCCCCGGATCGCCCCAGGCGCCTCGAACCCGTCGCTCCACCGGACCCCGACCCGGCACCGGCGCTCGTCCCCTCGCCCGCCTCATGCCCTGCCCTCCGCCCGACGGCGACACCGCTCGGAGGCGGCGGACAGTTCCGCGTCGATCCGCTCGAGCCAATCCTGCATCCGATCTCCCTCGGCGTCGGCCGGCACGTGGATCGAGGGCGCGAACTCCACGTGAACGACGGTGAACGGCTTCGGTACGATGAAGGCGTCCCAGGATCTCATCCGCCAGCCCCGTTCGGGGCGGGCGGCGACGGGTACGACCGGCAGCCCCGATCGCGCCGCGATCCGTACGACGCCCGGCTTGCTACGGCGGGCCGGGCCGCGGGGCCCGTCCGGCGTGATGGCGAGCGGCAGGCGCTCCCGACCCAACGCCACCATTTCCGCCATCGCCTCGCTGCCGCCGCGTGAGCTCGATCCGCGCACGACACGCGAGCCGAGCGCCTCGACGATCGAGGCGGCGATCTCCCCGTCGCCGTGGCGGCTGGCCATGGCCACGAGACCCGTGTGCCCGTAGCCCATCATCAGGGGCAGCAGCTCCGCATGCCAGAGGGCGTATACGCCCGGCTCGAGCCGATCGCGCTTCCGTCGAGGGGTCCCGGAGACGTCCGCTTCGCGATACCGCCACGAGGCAGCGAGAAGCCGCAGCAGCACCGGTCCCAGCCGGCGCGCCAGCCACCCCCGGATCCTCACGCGGCGTCGGCCCGCTCGAGGTGCGAGACGCACACGTCCGCCACCCGTCCGGCCGCCCCCGGTTCGCCGAGCCGCCGCCGTACGTCCGCGAGGCCCTCCATGACGGCGGCCCGCGCCGGCGAGTCCTCGAGCAGCGGCCGAAGCTCGGCCGCGAGCCGTTCGGCGGACATTTCGCCCTGGAGGCACTCGGCGACGACCGGCTCCCCCGCCACCAGGTTGACGAGAACGACGCTGTCCAGCTTCACGAGATGCCGGAGGATTCCAAACGTGATCGGGTGCATCCGATAGCCCACGACCATCGGCACGTCGCCGAGGGCCAACTGCAGGGTAATGGTTCCCGACTTCGTGATCGCGGCGCGGGACGCGGCCACGACCTCCTCGACCGGCGCGAGCAGCTCGGGTGGACATCCGTCGTAGACATCGTCGGGGAGATCCGGCGCGCGCGCGACGAGCGCCGGGAAACCGGTGTCCCGCAGGGTCCCCGCCGCCTCGAGAAAGACGGGAAGCATGCGCTCGATCTCCTGCCGACGGGAACCCGGGAAGAGGCCGATGGCCTCCCGGCCCGGCGTCACTCCGGACCTGCCCGTCAGGTCCGGCTGGTCCAGGAGCGGATGGCCGACGAAACGGACCCGGGCGCCGTAATCGCGCAGCAGTTCGGCCTCGAAAGGCAACACGACGCAGATCTCGTCGCACCAGCGGGCCAGCTTCTTCGCGCGTCCTTCCTTCCAGGCCCACACCTGCGGCGCGATGTAGTAGACGACCGGGATACCCGCGCGATGGGCCTTCCCGGCGAGCGGAAGGTTGAAGCCGGGATAGTCGATCGGAACGACGAGGTCGACACTCTCGCGCTCGAGGGCCGCGTACACCTCGCGACGCAGACGGAGGAGGTCGGGGAGGTGCCGGATCACTTCGGCGAGCCCGAGGACGGCGAGCCTGTCCAGCCCGGCGAGCAACTCCACCCCCGCGGCGGCCATCCGGCTGCCGCCCAGCCCGATCAGACGCACGTTCGGCATGCGGTCGCGCAGTCGCCGGGCGAGCTCCGCCCCGTGCAGGTCGCCCGAGCTCTCTCCAGCCGACAGGAAGATGGTCGGTTCAGGAGTCTGTCGGCCGGTCAACAGAGCTCCCTATCCGACACGGCCGAGCCAGAGGATCAACAGGAAGACGGCGACCAGCAGGAGCACGAGGGTGAACGTGCGCGGTCCTTTGCGCACGCCCACGCCGAGGCGCTTCCGCTCTTCACGTATCTTTCGCAGCGGCATGCTCGTAGGCTTCGATTTGGGTTTGAATTTCGAGTGCGATCTCCAGCG
This sequence comes from uncultured Gemmatimonadota bacterium, assembly GCA_964578925.1. Classification (GTDB taxonomy): domain Bacteria; phylum Gemmatimonadota; class Gemmatimonadetes; order Palauibacterales; family Palauibacteraceae; genus JARFPW01. Next base: position 5,504 of record CAZOEX010000041.1, read on the forward strand.
CTTCGCGGCCCGCCGGACCAAGTACCGCGTCGCTCCGCTCACCCCGTACGGCGGCGACGAACGCGTCGAGCTCCGCTCGCAGCGGCTCGACGCCGTCTCCCACGAGGGGCTGCCGCTCGACCACGTCCCCCAGGCCTCTCGGGGTCGCCTCGGCCTCCGGCGTGCGACGGCGCAGAAACTCCCCGCGACCGGCCGCCAGATCGAGGCTGAAATACCCCGATTCCTGGAAGATCCTCAGCTCTCGCGCGGGGCTGGCCGATGCCCGACTGGCGCTCACGTCGGCTACGGCCCCGTTGGCGAAGCGGAGACGCGCGTTCGCCATGTCGACGGTGTCGGTAATCAAGGATACCCCGATCGCCTCCACATGGGCCACCGGACTGTCGACCAGGCCGAGGACGAGGTCGATGTCGTGGATCATCAGATCGAGGGCCACCGAGACGTCGGTTCCGCGCGGCTGGAAACGCGCAAGGCGCAGGCAGGTGATGAAACGGGGGTCCTCGAGAAGATGGCGGCAGGAGCGCACGACGGGATTGAACCGCTCCACGTGGCCCACCGCCAGGACCAGCCCGCGCGCGGCGGCCTTCGCGACGAGGTCGTCGGCTTCTTCGAGCGTCGGAGTGAGCGGCTTCTCGACGAGCACGTGGCAACCCGCGCCCAGCGCGGTCGCCGCGACCGGATGATGCGCCGACGTGGTGACGGCGACCACGACCGCCTCGGCCGCGGCGCAGAGCTCCTCCGCCGAGTCGAAGGCGCGGCAATCGCGCGCCGCAGCCACCTCGGCCGCACGCTCCGGAAGGCGATCCTGCACGCCGACGAGGTCTACGGACTCCATCTCGTCGAGAATCCGGGCGTGCACCGTGCCGAGACGGCCCGCGCCGAGAACGCCGCAGCGCAGCCGGGTCATGTTAGATGCCTGCCGCAGTACCGGGGCACGCCTCGCTTCGAGGGGCGGGGCGGGGTCGTCTCACGAGACGATTCCGCGCTCGGACGCCCGGATGAAGTCGACGAACCGGTCGACCTCCGGACCGGTCTCGTCCCAGGCGGCGATCTCCTCCACGGCGTCTCCCACGTGCCGGCTCGACTTGTAGACGGCGCGATACGCCTTGCGGAGCCGGCGTACGGCCGCGTCGTCGAAGCCGCGCCGCTTCAGGCCGATCACGTTCACGCCCCGTGCCACGCAGGGATGGCCGTCGACCAGCAGATACGGAGGAACGTCCTGTGTGGGCTTCGAACAGGCGCCGACGAATGCATGGGCCCCGATCCGCACGAATTGGTGGACCCCGGTCAGCCCGCCGATCGTCGTGTGATCTCCGAGCTCGACGTGGCCCCCGAGCTGCACGCCGTTGGCGAGAATGACCCGGTTCCCGACGACACAGTCGTGCGCGATGTGGACGTAGGCCATCAGCAGGCAGCTCGCGCCGACGCGCGTGACGCCGTTCTCGCCGGTTCCGCGGTTCAGGGTGCAGTACTCGCGGATCGTGGTGCCCGGTCCGACCTCGAGGTGGGACGGCTCGCCGTCGTACTTCAAATCCTGGGGATCGGTGCCGAGGACCGCGCCGTGGAACACGACGCAGTCGTCGCCGACCCGGGTGTCGCGCTCGACGCGGACGTGCGAGCCGATCCGGACTCGCGCCCCCAACCGGACGCCGGGGCCGACGATCGAGAACGGACCGACGCTGGCGGAGGCCGCGATGTCCGCCTCCGGGTCGATGATCGCGCTGGGATGGACCCCCGTCGCCGTCCCGACCGTCGGCTCGTTCAACGATCCACCAGCTGGGCCATCATCGAGCCCTCGGCGACCACCTGCCCGTCCACGCGGCTCACGCCACGCATCCGGAAGACGGTCTTGCGGAACTGAACGAGCTCGACTTCGAATTCGAGAGTGTCGCCCGGACGGACCGGCCGGCGGAAGCGAACGTCGTCGAGCGCCATGAAATACACGACCTTCGACGAGGGATCCTCGAGCGTGTTCATGAGCAGGAGGCCCCCCGCCTGCGCCATCGCCTCGACGATCAGCACCCCGGGCATGATCGCATGGCCCGGGAAATGGCCCTCGAAGAACGGCTCGTTGATCGTGACGTTCTTCAGCGCGACGATCCGCCGCTCCGGCTCGAACTCCATCACCCGGTCGACGAGCAGGAAGGGATACCGGTGCGGGAGACACTCCATGATCCGGTCGATGTCCAGCACCGGTCCCCCGTCCCGCGAAGCCGACCTGAGGCGCTGAAGCCGACGGGCCAGCGCCACGTTTCCCCGGTGACTGGGGCGCTCGGCAATCACGTGGCCCCGAATGCGGGTGCCGACGAGGGCCAGATCGCCCACCATGTCGACCATCTTGTGGCGCACGAACTCGTCCGGAAAACGCAGGTCGAGCTCATCGGCGCGCGTGTCATCGGCGAGGACGATCGTGTTGTCGGCCCCGGATCCGCGGGCGAGCCCCCGTTCGTGCAGCAGATCCGCCCAGTGCTCGAGGCCGAACGTCCGGGCCGGGGCCAGCCGCTCGCAGAAACGAGCCGCCGTGATTCGCTCGCTCGCATACTGCTCGCCGATCGCCGGGTGCTCGAACTCGATCCGCGCACTCACCCGAAAGCCCTCCTCCGGCAGCACGACGTACCGGGACTCTCCTTCGTTCACCGTCAGCGTCTCGTGCACGCGGATGCTCCGGGCCGGAGCCCCCTGGCTTTCGATTCCCGCCTCGTGGATCGCGCTGCACCAGCCGACCGCGCTACCGTCCAGGGCGGGCGGCTCGCTGCCGTCGAGGCGGATTTCGACGTTGTCCAGGCCGTGCGCAGCGACGGCCGCGAGCAGGTGTTCGACCGTGCGCACCACCCGCTCGCCCTGTCCGATGACCGTCTCCCACTCTACACCCGACACGAGTGCCGCGTCGGCCGGGATCGCAGGTTCGCCGTCCAGGTCGGTGCGACGGAAGACGATGCCCGTGTCCGGAGGCGCCGGCCGGACCTCCGCGGCGGCCGGCGCCCCGCTGTGCAGGCCCCGTCCATCGATCGAGAAATCCGTCTTCAGCGTCTGCTGCTGCTCGGCAAGTGGTCCGGCGCCGTCCGCGCTCACTGCTCCTCTCCGTCGGAGTTCTCGGCCGCCCGTTCCAGCGATCTGAGCCGCCGGAGGAGTTCGGGAAGCTTGTAGAACACCGACGAAGCCCGCAACCATTCGCGGTGCGGACGCGCGGGACTGCCGCTCCAGGTCTCGCCCTCGGGGATGTCCGACATCACCCCGGACTGCGCGGCGAGCGACGCTCCCTCGCCGATCTCGACGTGACCGGCGATTCCGACCTGTCCACCGAGACGCGCCCCGTCGCCGATCACCGTGCTTCCGGCTACGCCGACCTGCGCCACGATGAAACAGTGCCGTCCGACGCGGCAGTTGTGGCCGATGTGCACGAGGTTGTCGATCTTCGTCCCGTCGCCGATCACCGTGTCGCCGAGCGAGCCGCGGTCGACCGTGCTGTTGCAGCCGATCTCCACGTCGTCGCCGATCACGCACCGACCGATCTGGCGGATCTTGACCGAGCCGTCCGGACCGGCCGTGTAGCCGAAGCCGTCGGACGCGACGCGGGCGCCGGAACGCAGGCGGACCCGGTCGCCCAGGACCGCGCCCTCGAAGACGCTGCATCCCGGATCCGCCCGGAAGTCGGAACCGATCCGGACGCCACGCCCGATGAACACGTGGGCGCCCACCGCGCCGTCATCACCGATCGACACGCCGTCTTCGAGCACGGCATGGGGTCCGATGCTGACGCCGTCTCCGAGTCGCACGCCGGACCCGAGCACCGCCGTCGGGTGAACGCCCGGAGCCGGCTCGGGCATCGGATGGAAGATCTCGAGAAGGCGCGAGAAGGCCAGCTCCGGGCTGGCGACGCGGATCAGGGTCGCGCCATTGGTCTCCACGTCGAGGTCCGGTGGGACGAGGACGGCCGCCGCCCGGCTCTCGGCCAGATGTCGGGCATAGCTCGCGCCGACGACGTAGGTCAGCTCGCCGGGGCCGGCGGATGTGACCGGAGCGAGCCCCTCGACGCGGCGGGCGGGGTCGCCTTCGATACGTCCGTCGACGCGGTCGGCCAGCTCCTGGACGCTGAATTCCATGCGGCCTCCGGCGCGGGTCGAACGGGTCCGGCCGCGTTCCGGCGGACCCGGCTCAGGTGTTACGGCTGCGACTGCGCCGACGCGGTATCGGCGCTTCCGAGGCGGGCCTTCACGAGCTCCGTGATGTCGAGGGACGGATCGGCCGCCACGACACCCTCCGTGGAAATGTCGAACACCATCGCATAGTCACGCTCGGCGCGGATCTCTTCGATTACACCGCTCACGCGCTCGAGGATCGGCTGCAGGAGCTCCTGCTGGCGCTCGCCCAGCTCGTTCTCCATCTCGAGCCGCCGGGTCTGGAGGGCCTGCTGGCGGGAGCGGATCTCCTGCTGCTTATCCTCCTTGGCCTGCGGGCTGAGCAGCTCCTCCTGCTGCTGATAGTCGCGCACGAGCGAGTCGACGACCGCGGCCTCCTCCTGCAATTCCGCACGGCGATCGGCGATCTCCTGGTCGAAGGTGCGCTGCGCTTCGGCGGCACCGGGGGTCGACTGGATGATCTCGGCCGAGTTGAGGTAGACGAAGGTCGAACCCGACGGCGGGCCGTCCTGGGCGGTGGCCGGCCCGGCCACCACCAGGAGCGCGAAAAAGGCTGCATATAGAACACGGAACTGCGACATTTGCTGATACTCCTCTGTCATGTTCAGAAAACCCGGCCGAACCGGAAATGCAACTGCCAGCCCGGATCGGGACGTCCGAGAACGTCGCGACGGTCGAAGCCGTATGCGTAATCTACCCCGATCGGCCCGAAAGGCGTCACGAGGCTGACTCCTAAACCGGCTCCCACCAGAAGATCCGCGGGATTGAACTCGCTCGCCGTGCGCCAGACGTTGCCGCCGTCGATGAACGAGCTGGCGAAGATGTTGTCCGTCAGCTTGACGCCGAACTGCGCGGTGGTCGTGAAATAGGACTCGCCGACGCGCTGCAGGGACCCTACGCCGCGGACGTTGCGCGGAATGTGGCCGTCCGGGGTGACCGTGGCCTCCTCGTATCCGCGGATCTGCTGCCCGACCTGGGTCCCGCCGCCGTAGAAGCGCTCGATGAAGAAGGGATTGTCTCCCATCACGAGTCCGGCCCGGAACGAGAGTCCCAGCACGAGGTCGATGGGCACGCTGCCCGCTCCGCCGCCGATCTGGCCGACACGGGCGAACCACTCGCTGTTGAAGTCGTACTTTCCGTACTCGCCGTCGCCGCCGAGGAACCCGCCGGTGAATCGGGCGGACACGGAGTTGCGACTCCCCGCCACGGGGAAGAGGCCTCCGCTCCGCGTGTCACGCACGAGCCGAAAGCTCAGCGTGCTTCGCGTGCCCTGCGTGAGCGTCGTCTCCTGGCCCGGCTGAATCCCGAACGACTCGAGGTCGCTGACCTCGTCGTTGAAGAGCGAGTAGCCGACGTAGAAGCGGGTCGCACGCACGTCGAAGATGGGGAATCCGACCTCGGTGTATCCGCCTGTCTGTCGCCGGTCGCCGAGGTTGAAGGTCTGGAACCGATCGCGCGAGCTCTGCAGGCCGATGGCGAGGCTCGTGCGGTTTCCGAAGAACTCGGGATCGGTGTAGCTCGCCTCGATGTCCTGTGAGTTGCGGCCGAAGAGCCACCGGAAGTGCCCGTTCTTCGCCTGCCCGAACAGGTTCGGCTGATCGTAGCCGATGAACCCGGCGAGTCCCGTCGCCCCGGCGGCGCTGAGCCCGAAGTTGATGTTCCCGGTCTGCTTCTCCTTCACGCGGTAGACGAGGTCGATGTCCCCGTCGTCCCGGGGGTTAATCTCGATGGCCTGGTCGGGCGGGAGGCTCTCGAAGAAGCCGAGAGACTGGATGTTGCGGACGCTCGAGATGAGCAGCTGCTGGGAGTAGATGTCGCCGGGCAGCGTCAGCAGGACCTTCCGGATGACCTTGTCGTGGGTGAAGTCGTTGCCGACGATCTGCACGGTGCGGATGTGCGAGGGCTGGCCCTCCCGGATCGTCCAGTGCAGGTCGACCGTCGGGTACGGATGGACGCTGTCGGCGGGGTTCCTCTCGATTCGGGGCTCGACGAGCGCCTGCAGGTGGCCGGCGTCCCGGTAGAGATCGCTCACGTCCCGCGTTGCCGACTCGAAGGCCGACCGGTCGAAGATCGGGGGCTCACCCACCACGTCGCCGAACTCGTCCAGCTTCCCTTCTCGCGCCGGGGGATAGTAGGCCCGGAGCTGCGCCGTCGGGAAGCGGCGGTTCTGCTCGATGCGGAAGGCCCGGAGGCGATACTGCGCGCCCTCGTCCACCCGGATTTCGATCCGGCCCTTCCCGGTGACGGTGTCGATGACCACCGTATCGCCGAGAACCTCGGCGTCGATGTACCCACGGCTCGCGTAGAAATCCGGGATCCGCTCCGCCAGATCCCGCTGATACTCGTCCTGCTGCAGCTCGCCCGGCCGGAACCAGAAGAACCCTTCTTCGGAGGTGGACATCGCACCCCGCAGCTCCTCGTCCCCCAGGGCCTCGTTGCCCGTGAACTCGACGCGCGCGAGGGCGAGCCGGGGACCCTCGTTCACGCGGAAGACGAGGTCGTACTGATCGAGCCCCTCGGGATCGCGCACCATCGTGGTGTCGACCTCGGGCTGCGGGAAGCCAGCGTCGGCGAGCATGCCGCGAATCAGGACCCGGGCCCGCTCGATGCGGGACGGGTCGATCGCCGCGCCTCCGACCAGCCGCGCCGAATCACGAATCGTGGCCGCGTCCAGGTGCTCGAGCCCCTCGAATCGGTAGGCGCTGATCACCGGCCGTTCGACGAGGTCGATGTAGAAGATGGCCGGCTCGGCGGGGGTCACGCTGATCTGCACGTCCGCGAACTCACCGGTCGCGAACAGCCGCTGGATCGCTTCCTGGATGTCGGGCCCGTTCACCTGCTCGCCGACCCGCAGCCGCGCGATGCGACGCACGCTCTCCTCGGAATAGCGCTCGATGCCGCGCACGACGACGCTGTCGACCTCGACCTGGTAGAGCTGCTCTGCGCCCGGCAGCGCTCCTCCCGGCAGCTCCTGGGCCGACGCTACGGAGACACCCGCCGCGAACAGCGCGACGAGGATCGCGGGAACCCGCATGTGGGAAGCTGGAATCACTTCGCCGACGTCGGCGATACGGCGCGAAAGACCAGCGACTCGCCGTCCTCGGCCAGCTCCGCCAGGATCTCGTCCCCCGGCGCGAACTCGGCCATCAGCAGCTTCTCCGAGAGCGCATCCTCCACGTGGCGCTGGATCGTACGCTTCAGCGGGCGCGCGCCGAACTTGTCGTCGTAGCCCTTCTCGACCAGGAAGGCGACGGCCTCGTCGTTCAGCCGGAGCGACAGCTCCTCTTCGGCCAGACGCTTCTGCACCTCGCGCAGCATGATGTGCACGATCTCGCCGATCTGCTCCT
>CAZOEX010000042.1:0-12630 GCA_964578925.1 uncultured Gemmatimonadota bacterium
TCAACTCCGGCGAGCCAATCTACCTGGACGCTGACGGGAACTTCCAGGTCTCGGTTGGCGACACCCGGCTGACTGCGGCCGCCGGCCAGCCGGCGGGGAGCGTCGTGGCGACGGGGGATGGCGACCTCGGGCAGGCGATCCGCCGCCTCCGCACCAATCCCCACTACCATGCCACCCATGTGGCCGGCACGGTGATGGGCGACGGGAGTCAGAGCGTGGCGTTCGGCGGGGGCGCCAACCAGTGGATGGGGGTAGCCTCTGGGGCGACACTCCGCTCGTATCGCACCGGCGGGCTCATGGCCTCCGACTACCCCGATGCTGTAGCTGCTGGGGCGACATTGTCGACCAACTCGTGGGGTTTCAGCCATCACCACCAAGTGATCCCTCTGGCGGCCGCCTACGACGCCTTCACCGGCTTCTATGACGCGGTCGTGAGCGGCCGGCAGAGCGATGGCAGCCCCTCGGGCCTCACCGGGCGAATCCTGGTGTTCGGCTCGGCCGGCAACCGGGGGCGCCCCGAGCGCCATGTCGAGAACGTGGCGGCGAACGGCCAGTTCGACGACGGCGAGAGTATCTACGTCGACGCGGACGACGATGGGGTCGTCTCGGCCCCGGATGCGTTGTGGACGGGACCCGCCCAGCCCGCCGGGACGGCGCTCGTGAACTTCGGTCTCGATGAGCGCCACGATGAGAGCATCTTGAACAACGGCCTCTGGACCGCCGGCGAGGCGATCTACCGCGATGTCGATGGTTCGCTCTCGGTGACCGCGGGCGATACCCGGATCTCGGCCGGGGGCGGCTTCCCGGCCGGCTCCGTCGTCGCCACCGGCGACGCCGACGAGAATACGTTCCTGCGGCAGTTTCGGCTGTGGGGGAATGTTCGGGTGCCGAACAGCGCGAAGAACACCGTCGTGGTGGCGAACGTGGGGGCCATTGCCACGCTGCCGCTTAACCCCAGCTCAAGCCGCGGTCCGACCAACGACGGCCGCGTCAAGCCCGACGTCGCCGGTCCTGGGACTGGCGTGACTTCCGCTTTCCCCGGCAACGCGTACACGACGCTCTCCGGCACCTCGATGTCCACGCCGGCGGTGGCTGGCAGCGGTGCGCTTGCCACGGAGTGGTATAACACCGCCTGCCTGGCGGCGGGGGCCGATCCGCAGACCCTGCGCGCCCTTCTCCTCCACACCGCGGAGGACCTCGAGACGATCCCCAACGTCGGCTCGACCTTCGCCGGTCCCGACTTCGCATTCGGCTTCGGCCGGGTTCGGGTCGACCGGGCGCTGGCGATGGTTCCGCACCACCGTACCGGGACGGCGGCCGCGCTCGGCGATACCGACTTCACGGTTACGGTTGGGGCGATGGAGGAGCTGAAGGTGACGCTGGCGTGGGACGACCCGGCGTGGACAACCAACGGCGCGCCCTCTCCTGCCACGGGAATCCTCCAGAACGACCTTGATCTGCTCTTGATCGCTCCGGACGGCACGCAATACACCCCGTGGGTGCTCGACGCCGCCGACCCGTGGACCCCAGCTACGACCTCCACTGTGCCCTCGGGCGGTGTGGTGCCAGCAGCGGCGCGAGACCGGCGTAACCCGGTGGAACAGGTGGTCGTCGCCAACGCCATGGCGGGCGACTGGACTATCCGCGTCACCGCCTCCACGCTCGCCCAGCCGCCCCAGGACTGGGTCCTGGTGAGCGAGGCTCTACCGCCCCAGGCCTCACCGTGTGCGGGTCTCACTCCGGCCGACGCGTGGATGCGCGACAATACCACCGGGGACACCGGGGCGGTTCCCTCGACGGGCCGGCTGTGGCTGAGCCCGGACCTCTGGAACCGGCTGGCGGCCGACGCCGGAAGCACTCATGAGAACCCCGAATACGGCCAGCCGAATTACCTCTACGCGGAAATCCGCAACCTCGATCCCGTCGAGACGCTCCGGGCGGCTACGATCGAGATCTGGCTCGGCGCGGCGGCGGTCGGCCTCGCCTGGCCCGACAACTTCACGAAGGTGGGGACGATCCCGGTGGCGAACCTCGCCCCGGGGGCAACGAGCCAGGTCGGTCCGCTGGAGTGGGATCCGCCCTCGCCCTCCCCGTCGACCCACTTCTGCTTCTACGTCCGAGTGACCAGCCCGCAGGACCCGATCAACTTCGCGGAGACCACGAGCGTGGCCACCAACACCGCGAACAGCAACAGCATCGTGTGGCGCAACATCAACGTGGTCGACCTGCTTTCGAGCCGGAGCGTGACCTTCCTCGTACGCAACGTCGGAGAGGAGGCCGAGCCCTTGGACCTCGTGCTGGAGATCCCCGAGGAACTCCTCGAGGTGGGCGCCGTGGCGGCCCGGATCGACCCCGGGCTCGATGAACGCTGGCGCGGCCGGACGAGGCTCCGAGGAGCCGAGGAGGTCGACGGGCGCTTCCGCGTTTACCCGCGAGTGGGCGAGGAGCCCGCGCTCGAGCAGCGGCGCGAGGTACGGCCCGGCGGGCACGAGTTGGGCGAGCCCAAGGAGGCGCCCGGTCCCGTCTTCCGGATGACCGGGACGAGGGTCGTCTTCGAAGACTTCGTCCTCGAGCCGCGCGAGGCGGCGCCGGTGACCCTCACATTCGCGTCGAACCAGACGCGGCGGGCGTCCTACCCCGTGCACGTCGTCCAGCGGGTCGGCGAAGAAGAGGTCGGCGGGATTCTCTACTTGGTCCGAACGGGCATGGCGGAGGGGAGCGAGTGAGGATCCATGGGCGGCCTTCGTCATCGCTTGGCCCCGGCCCGCACGCCCGTCCCGCCGCGAGGCGATCGAGCACGGAATGGTTCGGATCGTGCGGCCGTTTGCGCTCCCTACCCCGGAGGCCAACTGAAGAAGACGGGTTCGGGGCTCCGGGTGCGTCGTTCGGCGCCAACCCAGAACACGAACACCTGATTATTCCGTTGGTCGAGACTTCGGTCGTCCGGCAGGAAGGCGACGAGCGTTCGCTCGTCCCGCATCCTGGTCATCTCGACGACTCGGCCGTTCACTTCCACGATGGGGAAAGCGTCGCGGGGTGTCGGGTCGATGGGGTTCCGAACCGTGACCAGAATCGCGATAGGACGCTCCAGGCCCTCCAAGAATGCGGCCGGCGCAAGGCGCCTGAGTTCGTCGTCGACGACGCGGGCGTCGGCAGCGACGAGTTCTACCGGCGCAGCCCAGTCCACGGCAATCGGCTCGGGCCGCTCGGGCTGGACCTGCTCCAGGGCCGGGGCGGGCGTGTCGGGTGGCACCTCTTCCGCGCACCCGAGTGCCCCCAGCAGACATGCGAGGGGCAGCGTGGGCAGCGACCGCAGGCGCCGGCGTCCGTCAGCGTGAGAACTCGATGTCGTCCACATTGAACTCCCCCTGCGACGGATTGAGGAATCTGAACCGGATCGTATCGATGTTCCCCAGCGTGACCCCTGAGTTGTTCATAATGAACGAGTGCAGGGGGATACGGACCGTCGTCATTACCTCGTGCTCATACGATCCGTACGTCGGATGATCGTATCGCACGGGAATCGGATCGAAGCGGGCCGCGAAGACGCCCTTCGTGTTTCCCCCGCCGACCAGCTCGACCAACACGTCCTGCGTTCCGCTCACGGGGTTGAGTGGCGAGTCCTTCTGCGCCACGCGGAAGCTCAGCACCTCGAACGAAGACACGTTCCGCTGTGCCGGGGGCACCGTGTATTCCAGTGTGCCACCCGCGTTCCACTGTAGCTCCAGGGCGTCTGTCTCGTGAGGAATGCTCAACGTTACCGCGCTCTTGCTCATTCCCACAGCCACGCCTCCGGTGCCCGCCCCGCCTTCGATCCTCGAGTGGCCGGATTCGTGGCGGAAGTGGTAGTTCTTGAACCCCGCCGTCGACGGAAAGATCAGCCGCCCGCGCAGCATGTCCTCGTAAACGGCCTCATCGTTCAGTGCCGAGCGGGAGAACGCGGAGAGGTAGGCCTCGCCCACTCGCTGCTGCTGGGCTTTCGGGATGTAGTCGTCTCTCGCCGGGTCCGACTCGTCTCGATCATCGGCCCACACCGTGTTGAAGAAGGCATGGTTGGCCCCGTACAGGTAGATCCCGCTGCGGGTGGTGGTCTCCGGCGCCGGCAGGGTCGTTCCGGCCCGGTCCCAGATTCTCAGTCCGTCCAGGTCGATCACGTCGTTGTCGGCCGCCGGAAGGATGACGAAATACGGCACGTCGGGGAGCACGTAGCCTTCGAAGTCGACGGGGGCGATCGAGGAGACCGATCCGATGCCGAACAGCGTGTCTCGCATGAACGCGGCCACCGACGCCTCCCCCCCGCGCGAGTGACCACTGACCGAAATGCGCGTCAAGTCCACGTGGTTGTTGAACTTACCGGGGAAGAAGTTCGGATAGGTGTTGAAGGTCGCGGGGCTGTCGAGGTGCGACCAGAGCTCGATGTGCTTGAGGATCAGGTCGCCGCGCTCCTCGATCCATCCCGCCACGCCGCACGTACTGAACCCGGTCAAATCGTAAGCATCGATGGAGACGGCGATGACGCCGTGGCTCGCGAGAATGTCGAGCAGGTGGTCGTAACCGCGGTGGTTCTGTTTCCGGTCCGGACAGGTCGCATGACACTCGATGCCGCCGAAGAACTCGCCGGCGCTGATCACTCCGTCCAGGTAGTCCTGGAGCGCGTCGTAGGTGTCCGTCCCGTCCTGCTGGACGTTGCACGAGGCATGGTTGCCGTGCTGGATGAGAAACAGCGGGTGCTGTCCCGCAGCCACCGGCGTGTCCGTCCCTCCGGCGGTCGCCGGATAGCGGACTTCGGCCCGCAGATCGACGTCCGTGGCAGTGCCGAGCGTCGCGAAGAAATCGTCCTGGCTGTAGGCGACGCGGCCGATCGGTATCGAGCCTAGCTCGTACGGGTCTTCGGCCACGACGAAGCCTGTCTGATCGGCACCGTCAAGGAAGTCGAGCGGCAGGTCGAGCTGTCCATCCGTCGTATAGGCAGCGGCGCTGGCCGCGGTTACCGAGCCGAAATCCACCACGACGTCGTACTCACCAACCGGAAGCGGCCCGTTCCAGATCGGGATGTCGGTGGCGTTGATGCACCCGGACTTCACGGGCATGATCTCGATCCCGCCCGACACGTCCACGAGGTTGGTGGCGCCGCCGGCCCCGGGATCCCATCCGTCCGCGTCCCGATGCTGGACCACGTAGTAGGCCGCGTATTTTCCACCGGTGTGCCCTGCGGGTACATAAGTCGGATCGACGGCGCCCCACACGGTGTCGCCGTCCTCGGCGAATGCGTCGGAGAACTGGAAGTACGGCGAGCCGCCGATCGGCCGGCCGGCCAGGTCCATCGTGGGCCCACCGGGGGGATACTGCAGGTAAAGAAGCAGCGCGGTGTCGTGCGCGTAGGAGACGATGTCGCGGGCGGTCACGCTAAGAAGATCCTCCCGCCGGGCGACGTTTCGGAGTACCGCGATGTCGTAGGCTCCGCGGAGCTGAAGCTCTCGCTCCCAGAGCTGCACAGTGAAGCGCCCTTCGTCGTCCGCCGTCGCGCTCACTCGCTCGCCCGTCACGTCCGCCACCCGGTCGCCGACGCGCCATTCGCGCTGGTTGGGTACCAGCGCGATCTCCACCTCCTCGCCGGGCCTGAAGTTGCGGCCCGTTACCCACAGGTCATCCTCTCGCAACCGGAGGCTGTTCACGAGGCAGCCTTCCTGGTTCGACGGGTACACCATCGGGCTCTCGCGGGAGGCGATGGGAAGGTCGATCACGCTCACCGGCTCTTCGACGGTCAGCGCGAGCGGGTCGGCGGCGGCGCCAGTGTCGGCCGCGGCGTCGGTCACCGGGTGAACCGAGACGGTCATGCGCGCGCCACGGAGCGCCTCTTCGGCTTCGTCGAACGTGCGGAAAGCGAAGGGCAGGTCGAACTCGGCTTCCGATCTGGCGGAGCAACCGATGACGCCCGAGTGATACCAGAGGATGATCGGGCGGATCGCGCCCGAAGCATCGCTGCCGATCCGAGCGAAGCTGACGGCGTCTGCCCTGGACGGAACTCCGTCCGCGTTGATCCCGAGCCTGAACTCATAGAGCCGATTGGGCTCCAACTGGTTGGCGCCGACGTGCAGCGTGGAACCGGTCTCGAGGACCGTGAGTATCCGGCCCCCGGCGTCGACGACGTAGCCGCCACGGACTTCGCCGGGGTCCGGCGGCCGTCGATAGTCTCCACAGCCGACCAGCACGTGAAGCAGTAAAGATGTGAGAACGATCTCGATGCGTATCATCTTCTGAGTAAGCACGGTCCCCCTCGAAGTCCCGCGAGGTGCCGCGGCCCCAAACCTGGACAAATCCCCCTCCTGTCTACTCTCCTGGCGTTTGCTCGTGCTCGTGGTCCTTCGCCTCGTCGGGCTCGTCGTCCGAGTGGCTCGTACCGGGCCGCTCGCCGTCGGACGCCGGGCTGTCCTGATCGTCCTCGTCGACGTGTCGACGGGGCACGTCCTGTGGACGGGGCGGTGGTGTCACGCTCGCTTCGGGTTGGGTGGGGCGGGTGGGAGGAGCCGGCCGTTCCACCCGCTCGCGCGCGACCTGGCGCTGTGGCTCGATGACCTCGACGTCGATGGACGACCCCGCTCCGTCGTCCGTAACGATGGTGTAGGTCGCCGTCACGTGGAGCGGCACCTGACTCTCGATCAGCACTGTACCGGTGGTCAGGGACTGAGACCCACGGTGCTCCGCGCCGAATAGAAGCCGCGAGACGGTGCAGCAGTCGACGACGCTAGTTTCCATCGCGCCGATCTCGATACGCTCCCGGGCGCGAACGCCGGCGGTGTCAGGCCACCGTCCCGTGTTCGTCCCGGCAAGATGGGTGGGCAGCACCGACTGAATCACCGGCGCAGGCTTCTCCGCGCCGTTGAAGAGGCTGATCGAGGTTGCGTATTTGCCCGGCGGCACTGCGGTGCACTCACAGGCGCAATCCTCCTGGACGCCGCAATAGAGCTGCACGGGGTAACGGTAGATTGTCCCGGTCCGAACAGGTGGGACGAGAACCACTGGATCACGTCCGGGCTGAATCACCACGACGCCGGGCGTGTCCTCGCCGTCAGGGTCGCAGTCGAGCTTCTGCTGATACCTTCCGTCCTCCAGATCGACGAGCTCGCCCAAGGCGGTGCAACCCGGAACGGGCTCCACATCCAACTCGTCGCTGGCCCCCGGCCCCACGAGATTGCCGTAGCCGTCCTGCGGGACGAAGGTCACCACCACGCCCCCGTCTCCACTCGGGGTGACGGTCACGGTGGTCGCGTCCGGATCGATCCCGACGCTGACATGGTGGCTCCACTGGACCTCCCGGGTCAGCGTACCGCCATCGTCCTGAAGTTGCGCTTTTGCATGGAAGGTATACGTCCCCTCGACCACCAGCGCATCGGTCAGCCGGATGCCGAAGACACCGGCGGGCCTGAACGTCCCGGCCGCGGCACCGCTACTCGACAGGACGTGGGCTTCCTCGACATATGTCGTGATGGGCGTGCCGGTGTCGGCCTCGATCTGCGACAGCGTCGCCTGACGGGCCGGGATGACGTCGCCATTCACGACGCGCGTGGGACCCAGTCCGGCCTGGGAGAGAACCGTCCCGACGCTCGCATCGGGGCGGCGCACCGTGAGTGTGACCTCGCCACCCGCCGGCACCGTCTCGTCATCGTACTGGAAGATCACCCTGGGATGCAGGATGTCGCCGGTATAGAGCCGGCGCGGCTGCCGAAACGGCCGCAAGCTGGGCCCGCCGCGCGCGATGACGTTGATGAAGTAGTCGACAGGTGGCGAGGGAGGCGGAAACTCGCCGCCGGGCTCACCCGGTCGCAGCACTCGTGCTGTCCAAATGCCGTCGCGCTCGCCGTTCTGCGGCAGCGGGATACGCGCGAACCGCCAGGTCTGTCCGAAGTCCGTTTCGATCCCCGCTGTGGACAGGTCGAGCACCTGCCCGCTGGGCGTCCTGACCTCCAGCAGCAGCGATGCGCCGGAATCGCTCCATCCCAGGACGATCGTTACGGCCTCTTCACCGCAGACATGGAACGGGACCCACGGCCCCTGCCTAATTTTCTCCGACAGGTGCATATCGGGATCCACCAGCGCCCCTGCCTCGAAGATGTCGCCAAAGGCGAGCGCGAAGAACTTCCGCAGCTCGAGGCCCGTGCCGGCGCGCTTGTAATACCCACCATGAGTCTGGGCGAGATCGGTCAGACGCGGTCCGTCCAGGTTGCTTTCCGTCCCGAACCCGATCGCCGTGATCTCGGTGGTCGCCAGCCCACCGACATCCGCGATGGCCTGTGGTTCGTTCTCCATCCCGTCCGTCAGCAGGAGGACCGAACGGGGAAGGCCCGACGTCGTGTTGAGCTGATCGCGGGCCGCAGCCAGACCGTCGCCGATGCTCGTGCGGCCGTTCGGTCCAATGCCCGGCAGCACACCCAGCATGCCGCTGCGGTGGGATTCGGTCAGCGCGTCGATGGGAGCGTCCACGGGCGAGCTCGCATCGGTGGCGAAGGAGACGATTCCCGCCTCGTTGCCCATCGAGGCCCGCATCATCGAGATGAACAGCTCCGCGGCGTCACGCGCCTCGTCGATCTTCACTCCGCCACCCGTAGCAGGCTCGCTCATGCTACCCGAACGGTCGATCACCAGCATCACCGCGCGCTTGGTCGGCGGATCGGGGAGCTGGATCGGATCGTCCAGCATGAGTTCGCCCGAGGAGTAGTAGAGGCTGCAGGCACCACCGGCCGACAGGACGCCGAGCAGCCGTCCAGACATGTCGAACAGTCCCGAACCCGAGCTGCCGCCCGCAACGTCGAGATTCACCTCGATCAGGCTACCCGTTGTCTCGACCGGGACGGATCCACTGCCGGACGGCGAGATCTTCTTCACCGCGCCGTTCGGGTGGTGGATACCGAACACGGTTTCGCCGACGGCCGGGGAGCTACTACGCACCGGTATTGGCGGCACCGGCGGCGCGCCGCGCAGCTGCAGAATGGCGTAGTCCCTCCCACCCGACCAGCGATACTTGACCAGGCGGATCACCTTGTAGAATATCGCTTTGTAAGCCGGAACCAGCGACCCGTCGCATTGGACCTCGTAGTCGAAAGTGACCGAACTCGCCGGAACCGAGAACGGGTGGTCCGCGATGCAATGACCCGCCAGCGCCACAAGATCGGAGTCGATCAGCGTCACCGAACAGGTGCTGACATATGGTATCGGTAGATTGTCAGCAGGATCCGCCTGATGAATGGACAGGATCATCCCTACACTGCGGGACACATCCCGCTGGACGCTGCCTGGTGACGCGCATCGGGCGTTCTCCCACACCGGTGGGTTGGTCTTGTCGCAGATCCACAGTGGTTCGTATTTGGGGTCGGTGGAGCCGGGAATATGGGGAAAATCCGGCTCGTCCCACGGACCCGGCAGGAACGGATCGCAGTTGGTGATGCTGTCGAAGCCGGGCTCGACGCTCTGCAAGCTCTGCCCCCGGCCGTAGCCGTCCAAGAAGACCCCGCCGTTGCTCGCCCCATTCGTGATGTAGCGGATCGGGATCGTTCCGCCCGGCAGCTGATGGATGTTGACCGGTCGCGTCCAGAACGAACCGCCATCGGCGGCGGTGAAGAGGTCCGTATCGTAGCCGAGTTCGACCTCGAGCCGATTGCTTGCCGGAAGAGTCACGTTCATGAAGTGCAGCACCACGAACTTCGTGCCCGCCGAAAGATAGCTGAAGTCGTGCTGCCACGTGTCAGCCGCAGTCGCGGGCGTCGGACTGTCGGGGCCGATATGTATTGCGGGCGCTACATCCTCCACCCAGCCGCACAGATGAGACACTTCTTGCTCCTTCCGGCGTTTAGCATGAACGCAGGTCGAGGCCGATAGCCGAGCGCAGATCTCCGTACATGCCAACGGTGCCCGAGAGGCCTAGGGAGCGTTCGCCAGCTATGCAGGTACGTCGACCTCCCATTGAAGCGAATGCCGCCTGAGGACCAGACCTTACGCGGCCCGTCGAGTTGGCATCGCGCCGGGAAGCCGCCGCTCATCGGGTATTCACCCGCACGCTCACGCCACCCAGCACACGATTGCCGAACTCCTCCGTGATGTGGTAGGCGGAGAACGGCCGGATGACCGCCTCTTCTACCCTTTCGCGCTCGGCCCGGATCGCCGCCGGGGCAATCTCACAGTACGAATGCCGCGAGTTGCCGGACCCTTACACTCGGGTCGGAGGAGATGCCCGGGACCCTCCCTATACCGTGAATTCTCGAGTGGACGCACCGAGAAACGAATACCGGAGACGTCCGGGGGGTGCGTCGCTCTGGAAAGCACGCACACGCTGCCGAACTTCCTCCATGTGCGCGGCGCGCGTCTCGATGTGCAGCGCGGTTGGACTCGAGCTGAACCACAGGCGGAAGGGACGGTCCACCTCCGGGTTCGTGCTCCGCTGCTCCGCGGTTCCGAGCCGCGACTCGAGCATCACGTCGATGATCGCGAGGTCGGGGTTGTGGTGGCCGCCGTCGGCGCCGAACACGTAGTGGTCCGCCGTGATCCGGCGGAAGAGCGTGGCGTCCATGTTATGCTCCGACCCGTGGTGCGGAATCTTCAGCACGTCCACGTGCAGGCCGTCGCCCTCTCCGATGACGCCCGTCTTCACGAGGCCCTTCAACAGATCATCCTGGTGCCCGTCCCCGGTCAGCAGAACGCGCTTGCCGTCGGCTTCGACGAGCAGCATGAGCGAGGCGAGATTGGGTATCGTCACGTTCCCGCGGTCGCCGAGAGTCTCCGCGGCGAGGCGCAACTGCGCGTTCGCGGCAGCCGGGCCACCCGCCGCAAGCTCGTCTTCGTCGATCTCCGCCTGCTCGCGGATCTCCTCAATCACGTCCGCGTTGTCCTCGAGCCACTCGTTCCATTCGTCTCGCAGCCTCTCCAGGTCCTCTTCGAACGGTGCAAGAAGGCTCACGGTGAAACCGCCGAGCGGGAAAGGGGCCGCGCCGTCGCGTGCGAACAGCAGCTTTCCGTCCGCCGGCGGATTCAGGGGAATGTCGAGCTGATCGGCGCCGATACGCCGTGAAAGCTGGATGGCCTGCCGCTCGCTCGTCGCCAGGTCGGGCCGGGCGGAGGCGAACGCCTGCATCTGCCGATCGGGGTGAAAGGCGAGTACCCGGCTCATCGCGGCGAACAGGTTGGCGATCCGCCCCGCGTTCTCGCCCGCGATCTCGTGAAAGGCGTTGTGCCAGATCTCCCCGATCTCGGGGGGTTCCGGCGAGTCGGGGGCCGGATGCCCGGGATTTCCGTGGTCGAGCTGGTGACGATGAACCCGCCAGCGGACCACGTCATCCAGCATCCGCAGCACTCCCTCGATGTGGTCGCGGTCGATGTGCGTGACGCAGACCGCGTCCAGCCGGTGTCCCGCCTGCCGGAGCCCACCCATGAACTTGGCTGCGTGGTCCCGCCAGGTGTGCGACCGGCCTCCGTCGACCAGGAGTCGCGTGCCGTCGCCGGCCGTGACGAGGAAGCAGTCCCCCTCGGCGGCATGGAAGATCCGGATCTTCACGGCGTCAGGTCCTTTCTGGCGCGGAAAGAAGTGGCTTCCTCCAAACACCGGTCGGGGTCGATGGCTCCGAAGCCGGCGTCGCCACGCCACCGGTAGTCCGAGCCCGGGAGGGGCCGCGACGTTCGCCGCATGATTCCCTGCACCTGCGCGGCCGTGAGATCGGGGTCGATCGCCAGCATGAGCCCCGCCACCCCGCACACGAACGGGCTCGCCATGCTCGTGCCCGTCATCTCGACCCACGCCCGGTCCGGGTCGAAGCCGCAGGCGGCGAGAACGTCGGTTCCGGGCGCCGCGAGGTCCGGCTTTGGCCGGCCGTCGCGGGTCGGTCCCTGGCTGGACGTCGGATTCACTCGTCCGGCGACCTCGTTGAGGTTCGCGACGGACAGCACGCGGTGTCCGCAAGCCAGGGAGCTGACCGTAGACTCGTCCACGAAACTGTCTTCGCCGAAGAAGGACGGGAAGCGCCATGCTTCCCGCTCGCCGATCGGTCCGAGGCGCCGCGGGTCGTCACGCTCGATCCAGGCGTGGAACGAGCCGTCGTGGATCTCTTCGCCGATCAGCCTCACGATCCACTCGCCCGCCCGGACACCGACGATGCCCTCGTCGGACAGCAGCGGACTGAGATAGACGGCAATGTAGTTGTCGCCGTTGGCGTGGTGATAGATCTCGTTGTAGATGCTTACGAAGCTGCCGTCGTCGAGCTGATGATTCTCGATGTACCGCCCCGGTTTCACGAGGGGCAGCCATTCGCCGTCCGGCGGGCGGACCCGGACGCTGAATCGGTCCTGCGCCGGATGCCAGATCTCCATTTCGTTCTCCGATAGGTCGGCGATCCGATTGCCCACGACGTTCCAGCGCAGATCGTGGCTCAGTCCGGCCGCGGCCAATCGGCCGGAAGCGTGGACGCGGCCCATGACGAAGCCGATGTCCCCATCGAACAGGGGACTTTCCTGACCCGCGTTGCCGGCAGCGACCGAGACCGCCCGGCCCCGAGTCGTCAGCACGGAATCGATCCAGCGATCCACCGCCGCGCTGGCGTCGTGAGCGTGCCCGTTCGTCCCGAGGCTGATGTTGATCGAAACGGGGAC
>CAZOEX010000043.1:0-12353 GCA_964578925.1 uncultured Gemmatimonadota bacterium
GCCGGAACGCTGCGGTCGACAGGGGCTCGCCGCGTCGGTCGAGGCCGTGGCGTCGCCGCGCGATGTCGAACATCGAGCGGATCTGCTCGGCGTACGGACCCTCGCCGCGCATCCGCGACCTGAACCGCGGGTCGTTCAGCCGGCCCGACCGCACGTCACGCACCCGGCCCAGCACCTTTTCCTTCCTGTCGGGAACATGCCGCTCGAGCCAGTCGGCGAACAGTTCCTTCACGCCGTGCGGGAGCCGGAGCAGGATGTAGCTCGCGGTCGCTGCGCCGGCCGCGGCGCATGCCTCGAGAATTGCGGGCAGCTCGTGGTCGGTGAGCCCCGGGATAACGGGACCGACGATCACGCCCGTCGGGATGCCTGCATCCGACAGCTTGCGAATCGCGTCGAGCCGGCGATGCGGCGCCGCCGCCCGCGGTTCGAGCTTCCGGGCTAGCTCCGGGTCGAGCGTCGTGACCGACAGGTTCACCTTCGCGGCCCGGTGCGCCGCGAGCTCGCCCAGCAAGTCCGAGTCCCGGGTCACGAGGTGCGACTTTGTGACCACGACGACGGGGTTCCGGAACTCGCCTAGCACTTCGAGACAGGCGCGGGTGATGCGGAGCCGGCGCTCGGCGGGCTGCCAGGCGTCGGTGACGCCGCTCAGCGCTATCGGTTGCGGCTTCCAGCTCGGCTTCATGAGTTCGCGCCGCAGCAGCTCCTGCGCGTCTTCCTTCACCAGAAGCTTCGTCTCGAAGTCGAGCCCGGCCGAGAAGCCGACGTACTCGTGGGTGGGGCGGGCGTAGCAGTTGTGGCTGACGACACCGTCCGCGATGAAATCGCCCGTGCCGGTGGTGATGTCGAACAGCTGCATCCTTCCCATCGACTCGATTGCCACGACACCAAGCGGTGCAGAGCTCTTCAGCGCCTGGCCGGCGACATCCCGCTTTCGCAGTATCGCCGGGTCGACTGTGTGAAAGAACCGAAGATGTGCTCGCAGGCCACCCCGAAGACGAACCGTCACGACGGGCAGCGACCGGCCCTTCGAGTCCCCTTCTAGAACGCAGTCGAGGCCGAGCTGTCTGACAGCTTTCTCCGTCGTTTCGATGATGGCGTCGTCCGTATTGGAGATTCTCAGGACTCCCCGGCTGAAGCTTCCCTCGGCGTCGAATATCCCGGCTAGAAAACCCGCGCTCCATTCGAGCGAGGGGCGTGACCTCCACTGGATCAGCGTCCGAATGCGCTCGTACTGAGCACGGCGCTGGGCTCGGATGGCCTGGATCGGCCTCTTCGTCGCCGTTCCTTTCTGGAACAGAAAGCTCGTCGTCTCGACGCCGAATCGCTCCAGGTACTCCGCCGTTCGCCGGAGGGCGGGTTCATCCACCATCGCAAGCCGGAACTGATACAGGCGTCCCGATCGCCCGTTTCTCGCCCAGTCGTGTGTCGCGAGATGACCGTCTCCACGGATGACTCCGCACAGATAGCCGAGTCGGTACTCGTCGGATCTGGTGACCCTTCGTCGAAACCGGCCGACGCCCATGAGCTTGTTGTTGGGGGTCAGATAGGGTCGGCGCGCCGCACCGTTCATCGCTCCCGTGACGAACTTCCAGCCGCGATCGGTGAGGAAGCGATGATCCCCGCTTGCCACTAGCTGGGTTCCGTCCTCGAGAGTAATCCGGTAGGCCACCTTCTCCGTCTCCCAGTGTGCCAGAACCCTCGTTCGGACATATCTGCGATAGAAGCCGCGGCGGACGGTGCCGTAGATTTCATCGCCATCCCTGAGCCGTGCGAGCTCACGGGTCGTCCCATCTGCCATCAGGATCGGCGTATCTCCGGAGACACAGTAGGAACAACCATGCTCGCATCCTCTGTACGGATTCAGGCTGACGTCGAATCCCACATCGGGGCTGTCGTTGGTCGCCAGGATCGAACGCGAGGTGTCGCGCAGGAGGACGGTGTCGGGCGCCGGGTCGTCCGCCAGCGTCCACGGCTCTGGCTCGACAGCGATCGGGAGGAAGCGGTTCCGGGGGTTGTCGGCCGCGCCTCGACCTCGATACGAGCGCGTCGTCCGGGCCGGGGCCTCTTCGTCGATCCGAGACATGGGGCATCGTATTTGTTCGGGTTTTCTTCGGCAAGGGGTCGGTCTCCAAACCGTTCGCTTCCGAAGCCCGAGAGGCGAAGCCCCACCCCGTCCGAACCGCTCCGCGCTCAACCGTTTGACTCCATCCACGCCCCGCGTCTATACTTTCGGCCGATCGCGTCGCACCGCTCCTGCGGAGTACGCGATCCGACGGAATCCATACCGAAGATCGAGCGGGCCGCCTGGCCCGTTCCGCACATAGACGGCGACCGCATGCCGCCGGACGGAAGCGGACGCCAGGGTTGACGAGGAGACGGAGGGAGTCGGGAAGCGGCCGAGGCCGCGGCCGGCTCGCCACCGGCACAGCGAGAACCAGGAAGCGGAGAGATCGGAGCGACGGGACGCCGACTGCGCCCGACCGCCCCTTCGCCGCGAGCGCCGGACGTCTTCCACGACATCGCGCTGTGACTGTGCGCCCCGAACTTCGAGGTATGCGATGTACCGTGAGGTGCTCGTTCCGGTCGACAACTCGGCTCATTCCGATCTTGCGGTCGATCGGGCGGTCGAGATCTGCTCCCGCGGCGAAGGCCGCATCACCGCCACCCACGTCTACGCCGCCCGCCTGCACGACGTGCGCTTCCGCCAGCTCGAGGTCGGTCTCCCCGCGCAGTTCCAGGAGCCCCAGGAAATTCGCCGCCAGCGAAAGATCCACGACAAGCTGATCGAGAAGGGCCTGCAGCTCATCTCCGACAGCTTTCTCGACGAGGTCGAGAAGAAGGCGAAGAAGCACGGCGTCACCCTGACCCGGCAGCTCCTCGAGGGGATCAACTTCGAAGAGATCGCGAAGGAGGCCAACCGCGGCGCGGGTCAGCTTCCGAGCCTGATCGGCTTCGATCCGAACATCGCCGACAAGTACGACGGGGGCGACAGGGGACGCAGCGACGTGAAGCTCGGCGACGACGGTCGAATCGTCGCGGAGGACGAGGACCACGACGAAAAACTCGCGGGAAGCAGCGAGCGAGACTACGACCTGGTCGTGATCGGCGCCCACGGGATCGGCCGGCAGGCCTACAGCGAGATCGGCGGCGTGGCGGGACGCGCGATTCGGAAGATCCAGAAGGACGTGCTGGTCGTGCGCGACGAGCGGCCCATCGAGGGCGGCTCGATCATGGTGTGCATCGACGGTTCGGCGTACAGCTACAAGTGCATGCGGATCGCGCTCGAGCTGGCCCGCGAGTACGACTGCAAGCTCCTGGTGGGAAGCGCCTTCGACGTCGAGTACCACCACGCGGTGTTCAACAACATCAAGGACGTCCTCTCCGTCCAGGCGTCCAAGGTCTTCAAGTTCGAAGAGCAGGAGGAGCTCCACAACAACATCATCGACAAGGGCCTCCTGCGGCTCTGTAAAGCGAACGTCAAGCGCGCCATGGTGATGGCGGAGGAGTACGACGACGTCGAGGTCGAGACCCAGATCCTCGTCGGGAAGCCCTTCCAGGTGATCCTGCAGTGGGCCGAGGAGCAGAACCCGTCGCTGCTCGTCCTGGCCCGACACGGCTCGCATCGGATCGAGGGCACCGAGATCGGTTCTCAGGCCGAGGAGGTGCTCCGGCAGGCGCAGGTCAACACCCTCCTCGTCGGAACGACCGACGTTCGGCCCGAAGAGATCCCGTGGATCGAGGAAGACGGCGAACAGGGCCTGGAGTGGACGCCGCAGGCGGAAGTGAGAATTCTCCGCGTGCCGCCCTTCGCGCTGGGCATCGCCAGGAACGCGGTCGAAGAGTTCGTTCTCGAGCACTACGGACCGGGCAGCCGCTACGCGGCGGCCTTCGTCGACGGCAGGGGAAAGCTGGAGCGGGCCGGTGCGAACGGTGCGTCGGCCAGCGCCGCCGCCAGCGAAGCCACGGCCAACGGAGCGTCCGCCGACGCGAACAGCGGATCGCCGCCCGGTGCGCCGAACGACGACGGGGACGGGAAGGCCGTCTCCGCCGAGGAGCTGCCGATCGTCACGAACGAGCGGTTGGACGAGGCGATCAAGAAGCTTCTTCCCACCCACATGCAGCTCATCATGGGGATCGGTACCGCGGAAGAGCTCGCTCTGGCGGAGGTGAAGGCCGAGAAGGCGATGGAGCGGACGGTCGTGAAGGGCCACGACGCCGACGAGGTGCCCGAGACGCCGATGGTCGAGACGAAATGCCCGTACACCGGCCACGTGCAGAGCCGGGAACGGAACGAGACGGACCCGATCGAATGGACGCACGAGGCGTTCGAGCGGTTGAAGACCGTGCCGCTCATCGCGCGGCCGCTCGCCCGCAACACCGTCGAGAAGTTCGCCCGCCAGCACGACGTGTGGCGGGTGACGACGATGGTGATGGACGAGAACAAGCAGGCGATGATCGAGGCCGACACCTTCGACATCGACACGATGCTGGTGATGTTCAAGGAGCTGCAGACGAAGCAGATCCAGGCCCAGGCCGAGGGTGTCGACGGACTCTCGCCGGAGATGCGGAAGTTCATCGACGAGGCGAAGGCGAACGGCGTGACCCGCTGCCCGATTCGCGACATCGAGGAGCAGGCCGACGACTGTCCCGTCGACTTCAAGACGGCCACGCCCGAAGAGGCGAAGCAGGCGATGGAGCAGTTCATGGTGGAGGACGAATGAAGCCGCCGCGTCGTCGTCGCCGTTCGAGCGAAGGGTGGCCTTTGAAGAGGCACGCCTGAATGGCGGTCCCCCACGTGGTCGCCTGGAACATCACGCGGCGATGCAATCTCGCCTGCGCGCACTGCTACATCTCGGCGGGCTCCTGGCACTCGGGGGCCGAAGAGCTTCCCACGAAGGACTGTCTGCGCATCGTCGACCAGATTCTCGATGCGAACCCGTCTCCGATGCTCATCCTCTCGGGCGGCGAGCCCCTCGTGCGGGATGACCTCGAGACGATCGCGGGTCACGCGAGCGCGGGCGGCGCGACGGTGGTGGTCGGCACGAACGGAACCGGCCTGACGGTAGAGCGGATCGCGTCGCTCAAGGCCGCGGGAGTGCAGGGCGTTGCGATCAGCATCGATTCGCTGGACCCCCGCTACCACGACCGGTTCCGGCACGGCACGGGCGCCCTGCGGGACACCCTCGCCGCGGTCGATCGCCTGACCGCGGCCCGGCTCGACTTCATCGTCCAGACGACGGTGACCCGCGGGAACCGCGACGAGCTGCCGGAGCTCGCGGCCTGGGCGGCCGATCGGGGTGCGGTCTCGTTCAACGTCTATTTCCTGGTCGAGACGGGGCGCGGCGAAGGGATGAAGGGGCTGACGCCCGAGGAGAACGACGAGGTTCTCGCCGAGCTGCTCCTGCTCGAGACGAAATACCGGGGTCGCATGATGGTTCGCTCGAAGTGTCAGCCCCAGATCATGCGCCATGCCTGGGAAGCGAAACGGGCGACGGGGGGCACCGCCGCCGAGCCGGCCCGACCACCGACCGGCGGGATCGGCGACTCTCCTCTCCTGAACTACGAGACGCGCTGTCCCTGCGGCGTCCACTACTGCCGGATCACGCCGGAAGGGAAGGTGACGCCCTGTCCCTACATGCCTGCCGTGGCGGGTGATCTTCGCGAGAGCACCTTCGGCGAGGTGTGGCGGGGCTCCGAGCTGTTTGCCCGCCTCCGCGCCCCGGAACGGGAGCTGGGCGGCAAGTGCGGCGAATGCGAGTACGGCATCGTCTGCGGTGGCTGCCGGGCCCGTGCCTACGCGGACACCGGCGATCCGCTGGGCCCCGACGAGTCCTGCGCCTACGAGCCGGAGGGTGACGTCGAGTTGATTCGGCCCGCCGCCTCGTCGGTCACGTATGGCGGCGAGGAGCGTGAGCCGGAGCTGTCCTGGACGTCCGAAGCGGAGGAGCGGGTCGAGCGCATCCCCTCGTTCGTGCGGGGCGTGGTGATGAACCGGATCGAGAGCTGGGCTCGCGAGAACGGCCACGACGAGGTAACTGCCGAGATGCTGAGCGAGATGCGGAGCCGGATGCCGGTCGACTTCTCCCGTCGCCGTCCCTTCTTTCTCGGAGGCAAGGGATGAGTGCGCTGTCGCCGACGGTCCCGTCCGACTCCCCCCGTACGGGTTCTTCTAACCGTACAGGTGTACAGCTGGAAGGCATGGCTCGGCCCCATGCGGGTTCGCGGGGCACTGTTGTGAACGCAACAGTCATGGTCGCCGCCGCGCTGGCGCTGCTTCTCGGCCTGCCGGTGGAGGCCCTCGCCCAGGACGCGGGCCAGATTCAGCAGTACGGCGACTTCCCCATCATCGGGGGTCGCGGCGTCATCTGGATCACCGCGCAGGTGCACCTGATGTTCGCCGCGTTCGTGCTCGGCGTCCCGATGTTCGCCGTCGTCGTCGAGGCGATCGGCATCTTCGGGGGCGACAAGCGGTACGACAAACTGGCCAAGGAGTTCACCCGGCTCCTGCTGATCGCCTACAGTGCCACGGCGATCTGGGGCGCCCTGCTCACTTTCTCCCTCTCGGCGCTCTATCCCGTCTTCTGGGCCCACCTGACCCAGATCTTCGGGGAGTCGATGATCCTCTACGCCGCGCTGTTCATCGTCGAGTCCTTCACCCTCTATCTCTACTACTACGGGTGGGACCGCTGGAGCGAGGGCAAGGCGAAGTACGGCCACCTCGGGCTCGGTCTGCTGCTGAACGTGTGGGGAACGATCGTCATGTTCATCGCCAACGGCTGGCTCACCTACATGATGAGCCCGCCGGCCGAGGTCACGGCGGACACGGCCCCCCAGCAGGTGCAGATCTGGAGCGCGATCTTCAACGCGACCTGGATGCCGATCAACATCCATCGTCTGCTCGCCAACGTCGTCTTCGGCGGTGCGATCGTCGGGATGTACGCCGCCTACCGCTTTCTCGCCGCGAAGAACGAAGAGGAGCGCGCCCACTACGACTGGATGGGGTACATCGGCAACTTCATCGCGATCGGCGCGCTCATCGTGCTGCCCTTCGCGGGCTACTACCTGGGGCGGGAGATCTACGAGTTCAACCAGCAGATGGGGATCACCATGATGGGTGGCTTCATGAGCTGGCTGTGGATCATCCAGGCCTTCCTGATCGGCGTGCTCTTCCTGGCGGGCAACTACTACCTCTGGACGGGGATGGGGCGGATTCCCGGCGCCGAACGCTTCACGCCGTACATCAAGTACATGCTCATCATCCTGGTCGTCGGCACGATCGTCTGGGCGACCCCCCACACGATGATCGCCAGCCGCGACGAGATCGCCGCGATGGGAGGAACCCACCACCCCTTCCTCGGGGCACTCGGAGTCATGAGCGCGAAGAACACGGCGGTCAATCTGATGATCCTGACGACTTTCCTCTCGTTCATGCTCTACCGGCGAGCCAACAAGATCCCGGTCGTGGACTGGGCGAAGTCCGGCACGATCGCGCAGGGGGCGGCGCTCGCGATCGCGGCGCTCGTGGTGATCTTCTACGGTGTGTATGGCTACTTCGTGACCGCGATCGTGCGGATCGGATTCAGCGTCTACCAGGTGCTGGCCGTGCTGGCCGCGATGGTGTTCGTCGTGTTGCTCGACATCTTCATGCTGCGCGGCGCGGAGTCGCGGGGGGAGATCCGCTGGGGCAAGATGCCAGCCCGCTCGCAGTACGCGCTGTTCATACTGGCCGTCACCTTCACCTGGCTGATGGGACTGATGGGCTTCGCCCGATCCGGCATCCGCCAGCACTGGCACGTCTACGAGGTGATCCGCGACACGAGCAGCCAGGCAGCCACCCCGGCGCTGGGTCCGGCGGCCACGATGATCAGCGTCTGCGTACTCATCTTCCTGGGGCTCGTGGCGCTGATCTTCTGGCTGGGCGGACTGGCGGAGAAACCAGCGCACAAGGACCGCGCCGATCTCGTGACCTCGGTATCGCCGGCTGGCCGAACGCCGGGCCCGTCGCCCGCTCCGGCCCGAGGGGAGGCCTGACATGTGGCGCACGAACCTGAAGGTCGGACTCCTCGTACTGGGTACGCTCGGCGTCTATACGGCCGTCGCCAACATGATCCCGCAGGTGGAGTCCGCCGTGCCGGAGGAGATCACCCTGGGCGCCGACGCGACGCCCGAGCAACTCGTTGCGGCCGGGGAACAGGTGTACGGCGGTTCAGGAGGATGCATCGCGTGCCACGGCCTCGGAACCCGGGCCCCGGATTTGCTCGGCGT
Organism: uncultured Gemmatimonadota bacterium; assembly: GCA_964578925.1. Classification (GTDB taxonomy): domain Bacteria; phylum Gemmatimonadota; class Gemmatimonadetes; order Palauibacterales; family Palauibacteraceae; genus JARFPW01. The sequence goes on from CAZOEX010000043.1 coordinate 8,266, forward strand.
GGTAGGCTCCGTCTGTGCGGAGCGGGTGCCGGATCAGTCCTGCAAGGAGTACCTGCACGAGTCGCTGGTGAATCCCGGCGCGTACGTCGTCGAGGGCTTCCAGCCGATCATGCCGGACATGAGCCGCACGCTGTCGGGCACGGAGATCTGGAGCTTGGTCGCGTACCTGGAGAGCCAGGGCGGAGAGGTGACCGTCACGCCGGCCGATCTCGAGGGAGCCGAAGGCGATGCCGACGGCACGGCCGGCGCGGGGACGGCTGGCGCGGGCGCCGCCCGGGGCGCGGCGGCCACGGCGACGGCCGCTGCCGGAGAGACGGACCCGGCCGCGCTCATGCAGTCGCTCGGCTGTTCGGCCTGCCATGCGCCGGAGGAGGACGGCCCGGGCGTCGGGCCTTCAGTGCCCGCGATGGCCGATCTCGAGCCGGACTACATCCGGCGGTCGATCCTCCAGCCCGCGGCGGACACCGCGGCCGGCTTCGAGGCGTTCGCCGGTACGATGCCCCCCACCTTCGGCGATCAGCTCACGGCCGCGCAGCTCGAGTCGCTGGTCGACTACCTCGCGGGCGGAGGTGAATGATGGCGGACCGGGAGCAGCCGCGCGGACTGAAGCATCCGTTCTGGCAGGCGATGGTCCTGATGGTCGGCGCGTATCTCGTCTTCAAGTATGGGATCGCCTACCTGCCGCCGCTGATCGGCGTGCCCAGCGCGCCGGTCCCGTCCTCCGTCGTGCTGCAGTTCATGGTCATCGCCTTCGTCGGCGTGATGCTCTACGTGAGCGCCGACGAGACGCGCTGGCGGCAGTTCAAGGAGCCGATCCACGCCGTAGCGGTCGATCCGGACAAGAAATTTCTGCGCGGGCTGATGCTGATCGCGCTGCCTGTTCTCGTGGGCTTTCTCACCTATCGGCAGGTGAGCGCCAGCGTCGGAGCGCCCCCGGCACTCCGATCGGTGCACCCGGCCCCGCCCAACCAGATCACCTTCCGCGGAGAGGAAATGGAGCTCGCGGGCCTCGAGAACCCGCTGCGCCACGAGGGCGAGATGGAGGCGCATCTCGAGACGGGCCGGACCGTGTACGTCCGCAACTGCATGCCCTGCCACGGTGATCGGCTCGACGGAGACGGCCACTTCGCCGCCGCCTTCAATCCGGTTCCCGCCGACTTCACGAGCGGCGGAACCATCGCGCAGCTCACCGAGAGCTACGTGTTTTGGCGCATCGCCAAGGGCGGACCCGGCCTTCCCGCCGAAGGCACCCCATGGAACTCGGCCATGCCCGCCTGGGAGGACATACTGACCGAGGACGAGATCTGGGCGACCATCCTCTATCTCTACGACCAGACCGGCTGGACGCCGCGGACGTGGGAAGAGGCGGGTGCAGAGGGAGGTGAACATTGAGGGTGCGGGCGTTCGACGTCGCCACGGCGCCCGCCGTCCTCGCGGCCGTCGCGCTCTTCGTGGCTCCGGGTGCGTTGCTCGCGCAGCAGGGGGACGCCGAGAACGGACGGGAGATCTACGACAGGTGGTGCGCCGAGTGTCACGGCGCCGAGGGCGCCGGGGACGGTCCCGCCGCCGCCCACATGCTGCCCCGCCCGCGCGACTTCGTGCAGGCGCGCTACCAGGTGCGCACGACGGGGCCCGGGGAGCTTCCGACCGATGCCGACATCATGCGTATCCTCGAGGTCGGGATGCCCGGTACGGCGATGCCGGGCTGGCCGAACCTGAGCGAGCGGGAGCGCCGGGACGTCGTCGCCTACATCAAGTCGTTCTCCCGCTTCTTCGAGAACGCGGATCCCCAGCCGATGGACTTCGCGTCGGATCCCGGCGCGGGCGAAGGAGCTCTCGCGTCGGGTCGCGAGGTCTACCGCGAGCTCGAGTGCTGGAAGTGCCACGGCGAGTCTGGGCGGGGAAGCGGGCAGTCGACGCCGACCCTCGAGGACTGGCGTGACTTCCCGATCCGTGCAGCCGACCTCACGGAGCCGTGGAATTTCAACGGCGGCGCGGGGGCCGAGGCGATCTACCGTCGCATGATGACAGGGCTCGACGGAACACCGATGCCCGCCTACAGCGACGCGGTCGCCTCTGACGTCGTGACGCCCGAGCAGATGTGGCATCTGGCGCACTACGTCGAGAGCTTGGCTCCGACCCGGCAGCCGCAGCCGGCCGATCTGATCAGTGCGGCCCTGGTCGAGGAACTTCCAGCGTCTCCCGACTCGGAGGCGTGGACGGAGGCCGAGCCGGGTTTCGTCCCGCTCGTCGGGCAGGTGATCGAGACGCCGCGTGACTTCGCCCCCACCGTCGACGGACTCTGGGTGCGCGCCCTGCACGACGGAGAGCGCGTCGCCCTGCGCCTGGAGTGGGGCGACCCGTCGAACAGCCCCGATACCCTCTGGAACGAGTGGCAGGGGAAGATCGTCGAGACGCTGCACGCCGATGACGTAGAGCTGTCGCCGGACGCGCCGATGAGCGACGGACTCGCCGTCCAATTCCCGGCCGAGATGCCCGACGGCTCCGAGCGGCCGTATTTTCTCATGGGCGAATCCAACGACCCGGTCACACTCTGGACGTGGGACAGCCGCGAGGGAGCCGCCGAGGCCCAGGGCCGCGGGCTCGGCAACATCTCGCCGCTCTCCGGCGGCGACCTGTCGGCCGAGAGCTCCTGGGACGGGGGACACTGGAACGTCGTCCTCACGCGCTCGATCTCCGACGGTGCGGAGGGCGCCATCTCCCTCGCCAGGGGAGTCGTAACGCCTGTCGCGTTCTTCGCCTGGGACGGCTCGAGCGCCGAGACGCCCGACCGTGGTTCTGTGAGCAGCTGGATCTATCTCTATCTTGAGGAACCGACGTCTTCGAACGTCGTCATCGCGCCGATCGTCGCATTGCTGCTAACCGGCGGCCTGCTCTGGTGGCTGGTGCGCGGGGCGCAACGCAGGAGCGAGCGGACACGCGGCGCGCCGCCGGTCGATCCGGCGGTGGAAGGCGCCTGAACAGTTTCACGTAGCTCGGTTTCAATCGAACTCAACAGGAGGACATCGATGTCGAACAGGAATCCCACATGGCTCGCACTCGTGGCGGCTCTCGCCGTCGGTTGCGGAGGGGACGCCGGAGACGGCGCCGCCGACGGTGGCGAGGGAGCCGCGGAGACCGAAGCCGCCGCGCCGGCCGTCGACCCGGCCATCGCGGCCACGGTCAGCGGCACGGTGACGTTCACCGGTACCGCCCCCGAGCCGACGACGATCGATATGTCGGAGGAGCCGGTGTGTGCCGAGAAGCACGCCGAGACGCCGACCTTCCAGCCCGTGCAGGCGACCGACGGCAACCTCGCGAACGTCTTCGTCTTCGTGAGCGAGGGGCTGGGCGATCAGGCCTTCCCCGCTTCCTCCGAGGCGGTCGTGCTCGATCAGAACGGTTGCCGCTACAATCCGCATGTGCTCGGGATCCGGACGGGCCAGGACCTGACGATTCGCAACAGCGACGACGTGCTGCATAACATCAACACCGAGTCGACGGCCAACCGCCCGTTCAACATCAGCCAGCCGCAGGCGGGAATGGAGACGAACCGGTCGTTCAGCACGCCCGAGGTCATGATCCCCGTCAAGTGCGACGTGCACGGCTGGATGAGCGCGTTCATCGGCGTGACCGGCCATCCGTATCACGCGGTGACGGCCGGTGACGGAACCTTCACGATCGAGGGTCTGCCGCCGGGGGACTACGTCATCGAAGCGTGGCACGAAACGCTGGGCGCCCAGACGATGAACGTGACGGTGGGCGAAGCCGAGACCGGCACGGCCGACTTCACGTACGATGCGGACACCGCGTACGATCCGGTTCCGATGGGCGAGCCGCTGATCGTGGGGCAGGATTCCCACGCCGAGCACGGCGCGGGCTGACTCCCGGCAACGCTTCTGAAGAGAGAACGCCATGGACTGGTCACTACCGCTCAATCTCTCCACGCAGGGTGTGCCGATCGACAACCTCTTCTGGTTGATCTTCTGGCTCACCGCGATCGCGTTCGTGCTCGTGGAGTTCGGGGTGTTGTGGTTCCTGTGGAGATACCGGGCCCGCGAGGGACACCGGGCGAAGTACACGCACGG
>CAZOEX010000044.1:0-8169 GCA_964578925.1 uncultured Gemmatimonadota bacterium
AGCCGCCGCCGCTCCAGCCCACGACGCCGACCCGCGTGGAATCGACCCGCGGATGGGAGCGCGCGAAGCGGACGGCGGCGGCGGCGTCGCCGGCGAGCACCTGGCTCGCGCTCCAGTAGTGGGACGGCAGCGCCTCGCCGCTCGACTCGCCTGCGTCCCGTCGATCGAACACGAGGACGCCGATCCCGTCGACGGCCAGCGCCATCGCCGTCCGCCACATCTTGAACCGATCGCTCGCCCCCGGCTGGAGGATGACCGCGATCGGGTGTGGACCGTCGGTGGGGGGCGTGATGAGCCAGCCGGCGAGCTCGGCCTCGTCCCCGTTCGCGAAGCGGACGGCCTCGCGTCGCAGCGGTACGCGCCGCGCGACGCGACCCTCGCCGTCACCGTCGAGGTCGCCGTCGCCGGAGGTCCAGACGAGGTGGTCGACCAGGCCTGCCTCGTCGCGCACGAAGCTGACCCGGCCCTCGACCGGCGAGACGGCGGTGACGTTCGGGCCGTAGACGTAGGTCTCCGAGACAGCGGCAGCGTCCCCCGTCGGATCAGCCGCCCCGCCGGCGTCACCGGGCGGATCGGCCACCGGCTCGAGCGGTCGGGCGAGCCCCGTCTCGAGATGGAACAGGGAGAGCAGCCCGAGGGACGGGTGGGGCACGATGATCAGGTGATCGTCGGCCTCCAGCTCGTACGCCCCCGCGAGCTCGGTCGCCAGATCCCGGAAATCAGCGTCTTGCGCGATGAGCGGACTCGGGGCCGTGACCGCAACGGTGATGACGGCGACGGCGACCGCGATGACGGCAACGGCCACCGGACCGACCGCGCGCCTCGCGACGCTTCCATGGAGGTCGGCGATGACGGTGTCGTGATCTGCGGCCATAGGCTCTCCCTTGGGGCGACGGTGGCGGGTCACCGAGCCGCAGGGAGAGTAGGGAATCGTCGCGCGATGGTCGAGGGTCGGTCTCGCTGCCAGGAATGCTGCTCTGCGAGACTACATCGCTCAGAGCAGCGAGCCGCTCGAGGACACGCTGCGTCGGGTCGTGCGTTAGGAGTTGGACAAAACGGCGTGACGCGGCACAGTCGATGGGTGCTCCTCGCTGCCGAACCGCTATAAGCTCTATGGGCTAAAGTTCAATGGCGGCGCTGTCCTATTAAGACCTCTCGGTCTTCAGCCCGCCTGAGCCTTCTGGAGAGTACCTCCCCCTATCGTCCTATCACAGTAGAACGTATGATATATAATCGTTCTAGTACAATAGAACGTAATCGTACAATGCGTTCTACTAAAATAGATTGATTATTGGCGTATCGTCCTATCACAATAGAACGAATGGAATGCGCAAAATGGATGAACTCGACGAACTTCGCATCCGGCAATTGGACCGGGCCCTCGAGCCGTTCCGTCTCGCGGAGCGTCGTTCAGCACCTGACGACGGATGGGTTAGAACCATCCGGGAGGCCCTGGGCATGTCGATTCGCCAATTGGCCGAGCGCTGCGGTCTCTCGAAGACCTCCGTTCACAGCATCGAGACGAACGAGGCGGCGGGCAAAGCGCAGCTCGACAGTCTTCGAACCGTCGCGGAGGCGATGGAGTGTGATTTCGTGTATGCGCTTGTGCCCCGGGACAGCTTGCGGGCGATCATCGAGCGCCAGGCCGAGCGAAAGGCGAGGGAGATCGTCGGCGAGGTATCCGACTCGATGGAGCTCGAGGCACAGGAGGTCGACGCCAACGAGCGCGAAAACCAGGTGGAGGCTTTGAAGTCCAGATTCCTGCGCGAACGTAGCAGGGATTTCTGGAATGCTTGAGGACGGTCCTCCGGGGGCCACTCCAGTCGACGAAGACGAGGCCGAGGCGCTCATCCCGTCGCACATACGGAACCGAGAGGAGCTCAATGCCTGGGAACAGGCGAACATACTGGGTGCGGTGAGCTGGACACGACGCACTCGAGCCCCCGCCCTCGAGGAAGCGACGATTCGAGAGCTGCATCGCCGGATGTTCGATCGCACCTGGGAGTGGGCGGGCCAGTACCGCCGTTCCAACAAGAACCTGGGCGTCGACTGGCCCCAGGTTCCCGTAGCCGTCCGCAACCTGGTCGAAGACGGTCGCTTCTGGATGTCGAACGAGACGTACCCGGTGGACGAGATCGCCTTGCGGCTGCATCATCGTCTCGTCTGGATCCATCCCTTTCCGAACGGGAACGGTAGGCATGCCCGACTGTGGACGGACATGCTCCTGCGACGGCACGGTCGCCCGGGCTTCGAGTGGAAGAACGCCGAGCTCGACTCGGCCGGGGAGGCTCGCGAGGCCTACATCCGGCCCCTGCGGGCGGCCGACGACGGAGACTTCGGCCCGCTGGAGAAGCTGCTGCTCGGGGGTCGACCGGAGGAGTAGCGCGAGCTCCGCCCCTTCACTCCAGCCCGGCGAGCCGCTCCTCGATCCATCGGCCCAGCGCGTAGGCCAGGGGGCGGCTCACCGTCGGATCCTCGCTCAGCCGCCGCAGCGCCTCCCGGTAGTTGTCCCGCGCCTCTCCGGGTAGACCCAGGTCTTCGAACACCGAGCCGAGCAGCTCGTAGGTGCGTGCGCGGTCGGGATAGTCGCGCTGGAGGAGGCGGAAGACCGCGAGGGCGTCTTCGGGGTGCGAGGCTCCGATCTCGTTGCCGAAGCGGCGGACGAGGTCGAACGGACGCCGCCAGCGGTACCTGGGATCGGCGCGGTAGACCTCGTACGCGGCCACGGCGGCCTCGATGCCGCCGTCCGCGTAGGCGGCGTGCAGCTCGGCCGCGAGGTTATGCGGCGCGTAGTCGGCGATCGCCTGCAGCGCCGGATCGCGGCCGGCCAGCAGGTCCGCGGCGGTGGGTTCGGCGGCCACATGCGGCAGCACGGCCTCGGGCTGCGGCCCCGGCCCGAAGGGCTGGAAGTACTGCGTCGCCCAGGTGAACTCGAGTCCGCCGTGCGGTGTCCGCGCGCTGAACGGGTTCTCGCCGTAGAGATTGGGGCGGGCGCCCGTCGGTTCGCCGACCAGGACGGGGTCGAGCAGCCGGGTCAGGTCGCCGAGCATCACGATGGTGGCCGAGAGGGACCAGCGGCCGATGACGATGAAGAACCGGCTGTCGGGTGCCCGTTCGCGCTGCGCGACGAGCATGCGGACGAGCGGCACCGTCGCCGCCGAGTTCCCGCCGACGTTCCAGCGGACGTCCAGGACGACGTCGCCGGCGGGTCGCGCGACGAGGGAATCGCCGAGGCGGGCGGCGAACGCCGCGATCGTCTCCTCCTCCGAGTCCCGCGCGCTGTTGAACTGGACGTACCACGCGTTCCGGTCGTCCAGCGGTTCCAGCCAGAAGTTGCGTTCCCGGTTCCGAACGTGGAGCGGCGCTGGCAGGCCGCGCGCCTCGTGCGGCTCCGTCCAGTCATCGGGCGTGGCGGCCAGCGGACGAACAGTCACGGTCTCGCGCTCACCGCCGGGCAGCCGGAGGGCGAGCGCCAGGGAGTCCGCCGACGCGGCGACCCCGATCGCCGCCGCGGCCTCGGCCAGCGAGAGCACCTTCGGGGCGGCGATGCGCGCCGTGATCGGGTTCTCGCGATACAGGTAGGCCGACGCGACGCGGAATGCCGACTCCGCCGGCGTCCCGTCCAGGGATTCGACTCGGGCGCCGACGAGACGGGCGTATCGTGACACGGCGCTGCCGATGATCAGCCCGTCGGCCGCCCAATCGAACCGGACGGGGTAGGGACGGAAGGCCAGCGGGCCCTCGGCGGGAAATCGAAGGTAGGTGTGGGCGTCTCCGATCGAGGCGACGAGCCGGCTCAGGCCGACGACCAGCTCGGCGTCGGACGCCTTCCCGACACTCGAGATGAGCTCGGCGGTCCCGGAACGGAAGTCGGCCTCGGATGTGGAGTGAAACGGGGCGACGTGATTCGCGATCAGATGGTTCGTCACGAAGCGGATGTCGGCGCGCCACTCTGCGTCGGTCGGGGCCGCCGGCATCTCCTGTGGAGACGCAGTCTCCGGTGCACCGCCGATCAGCAGCGCGAGCACGAGCGAAGGTCTCAGCCGAGAGATTCTCATCCGCGCCTCATCTTCCCCGATCCGGGTCCTTCCTCCTCGCGTCACGATCCGGGGAAAGGTGGCGGTGTCCCCGTGCCGCCGATAGGACGAATGCGAAACGCTGCCCCGGATCGCGCCGGCCCTGGGATCCCGCCGACTTGCCGGTTCAGGCCGCGGCGGCGCCCGTTCGGTCGCAGAAGTCGGAGACGAACTGCGGCATCCCGAAGAAGGCGGTGGGCGTTCGCCCGACCAGGCCCTTGAACTCCCGGATGAAGTGCGACTGGTCGCAGTATCCGAGCTCGATCGCCGTCCGACCCGAGCACTGGTCCGGGGCGCGGCGGATCCGGCGGATCGCCTCCCGTGTCCGGACGATCTGCGAGAGGCGCTTGGGCGTCAGGCCCGTGCGCTCCTTCACACGCAGCTCCAGGGTGCGCCTCGACACACCCAGCGACTCCGCGACGGACGAGATCGGCAGCGAGCCGCCGGACGCCCGAAACATCGACGACGCGGCGGCGACGAGAGGGTTGGGCGAGGCGTCCCGGAGCCGTCCGAGGAAGAAGCGATTGATGGCCCGCGTCGTCTCGGGCCAGGACGCGTCCGACTGGAGCGTGTCTTCGAGTTCAGCGAGGCCGCTCAAACTCAGCTCCTCCAGCTTCAGCGGATCGCGGCCGACGTCCGCCACGGCCAGGTTCAGCAATTCGAAGCCGGCCGCGTACCGGAACTTGACGCCGATGTATCGAATCGGGCCCTCCCAGCGGATCGGGCGCGCCCGTTCGAGCACCTCGTCGACACACCGCCGGCCGCGCTCCCACCAGCGTCCTCGTGTCCGATCGAAGCGCTTGCCCCCGAGGTTGAGTCCGAGCTCGAGGTGGCCGTCCGGCACCAGGAGCCCTTCGGAGGTACCGCGGGAGTTCGGCGGTGACGCCAGGAGGTAGTAGGACCGGATCCACGGACGCAGCGCCTCGTGGGGCCCGGTCTCGCGGAAACGCAGTCTGTCAGCCATGGCGGCACGCTAGCCATCTCCGCCGCGAGATGGCAACATCCCGGTTTCGCGCGTCCACGAGCCGCTCCGGCAGGAGAGCCCCATGATCATCCACCTCGTCGACGGAACCTACGAACTTTTCCGCCAGTTCCACGGCCGCCGCCGCTTCCTGGGCGACGACGCCTCCGAGCTCTTCGCCGCCGCCGCCGTCCTCCATTCCATTCTGGAGATGATCGAGGACGGGGCGACCCACATCGGTGTCGCGACCGATCACGTGATCGAGTCCTTTCGCAACAACCTCTGGGACGACTACAAGACGGGGGAGGGCGTCGAGCCCGAGCTGCTCGCCCAGTTCCATCCGCTCGAGGAGGCGCTCGCGGCGATGGGGGTCACGGTCTGGCCGATGGTCGAGCTGGAGGCGGACGACGGGCTCGCCTCGGCGGCCCGGCTGGCGGGCGAGGACGACCGGGTCGAGAAGGTCTGCATCTGGGCGAACGACAAGGACCTCGCGACGCTGCGCACCGACGCGCCACTGTTCGACGACGTGGATGAACTGCGGTGGACGGGTCCGGGCGACGGGTGGGAGGAATGGGCCGAACGGATCGGGGACGATCGGCTGTTCCTGCGAGCGACGGAGGCGGCCGAAGCGACCGCGGCGGCCGAGGCCGAGGCTACGTGAGCGTGACGGTCAGGGCATCGGCGCCGGCTCGACAGGAGGGTTGAACGGGGAGTATTCGACGACCGGCGAGGGCGCGGGCAGGCGTCGCTCGGTCTGCACGACCTCCTGCACCCCGACGCGGACGAGGCGTTCGGCGCCCGGAAACTCCGCCGCTCGCTCGGGCGCCCAGATGATCTCGGCCGCGCCGCTGATCTGCGTCACGGTGCCCCTCGCGAAGTTCACGAACGCGAGCCCGGCCCGCGGCCAGGCGTCGATGTTCCCGAGCGTGTTGAACATGGAGTTGCCCGCGTAGTCGGGCCACAGGATGTCGCGCGAGGTGGCCCGGACGAACCCCGGCGCGCCGCCCCGGTGCGAGGCGTCGGCTCCGTGACCGGGCGTCGCCGAGCCGATGAAGAACGTGTCGGCCCGACGGATGAGCGCGAGCTGGGCGGCGTCCAGCCTCGAGGCGGTTCGTGGAGGGGACGCCTGGAGGAAAGCATCGGAATCGTCGGACCCGGCCCGCGAGATTTCGTCGGATCCCGCCCGCGAAGCTTCGCCGGCCTCCTCCGGGTCTGCCCGCTTCTGGATGTACTTGGGGCAGTTCGCGTAGGCCTGATCGACATCGACGACGATGACGTCCCCGTCGGCGGTCCGCACGGTGCCGTTCACCCGTGAGCGATGCCGCCTGGCGAAGTCGACGGCCAGGGTTCCGATCGGACTCCCGGGCTGCAGGCCCCGGCCGGCCGGATCCCCGGCGTGCGGAAACGCCTCGATGCGCAGCGTGCCGGGGTCGGCCGCCCGCACGAAGCCCGGACGGCCCGCCAGGATCGTTACCCAGGGTCGTCCCGCCCCGTCGACGGTCGTGACGACGAGCCGTCGACGGGCGACGAGGAACGCGGCCGCTCGGTCGGGGATCGCCGGGTGGATCGAGCGCCCGATGCGGGACGCCATCTCCCGCACCCCGGCTCGCTCCTGCACCCGACGTTCCCCCTCGTGATACACCGGCTGCGACATCGCCGCCTCGGCGAGCTAGAAGAAGCCGCAGGTCGGCGCGCCCGGGGTGGGCGCCTCGGCATCCGCCGCGGCCGTCACCCCGGCGGGGGCGAAGACCTCGAGGCGGATCCCGTCGGGATCCGTGAAGTAGATGCCCCCGGAGTCCGCGCCCTCGGCGTGCGGCACAAGCCCGCCGTGCCGGATCGCGCCCCCGGCCTCACGGATTCTCGCTTCCAGCGCACGCAGTTCCTCGATGGTCTCGACCTGGAACGACAGGTGGTGCAGACCCGGGCGGCCGGTCGGGAAGTCGCCGCGGCTCTGTTGCCAGAGCGTAAGCACGAGGGCGCCCCCGTGGGCGAGCAGTGCCCATGCCGCCGCGCCCGACTCGGAACGCGCGGCGATCTCGAAGCCGAAGATCGTCCGGTAGAACGCCACCGAGCGCTCGAGCTCGGTCACGTTCAGGCCAACGTGGCCCGTTTGAATCGCGGTAGTTGTTGCCATGGTTCGTCTCCTCTTCGTTGTCTCTTCGTCTCCGTCGCTATCCGGTCAGCCGATCAGCGGGCGACTAGGCCGTTGGCTCCGACAGGCAGCGGGCCGAAGTCGCCGATGTGCGTAAGCTCGCCGCCGCTTCCCACCCGGAAGGCGCCGACCGACCCGCCGTCGTTCCGCACGTACAGGAAGCGGCCGCCGGGCGTGAAAGCCGCGTCCTGCGGCCGGCTGCCGTCTCCGGTGACGCCAGCGGCTGCGTCATCGAGCTCGAGCGTCGCGCCCGGACCGATGGCCAGGCGCGACACCGAGCCGCTCCCGGTGTTGGTCGTGAACGCGTACGAGCCGTTCGGGCTGATCGCGATCCAGCAGGCCGCGGTCTGGGTGGTCGCCACGGCGCCTGACACGAGTTGAAGCGTGCCGTCCCGCTCGACCCGATAGCTCGAGGCGCTGCTCGCGCCCACCGCGCCGCCCGCCGCCTCGGAGACGACGAGATCGCCGCGCCGGTTGAAGTTGAAACCGAACGGAGTCTGGCCGGCCGACGGCTGGGTCACGGGCTGGCCGGCGACGCCGTCCGCCCCGACCACGTACGTCGTGATCGTGTTCGTCGCCTTCTCGGTTACGACCAGCACGCGCCCGTCCGGTGTGAACGCGATCTGGGCCGGCCCCGCGGCGGCGGATCCGAGCGAGCGGATCGAGCCGGGGATCGCGGACGGCGTGCCGTCGCGCCCGATCCGAAAGCCAGCGATTCCGCCGTTTCCGCCGCCGTTCAGCACGTACAGCAGGTCGCCGTGCACCGCGAGGCTGATCGGCTGCTCACCCCCGGAGGGGACGGGCGTGCCGATCGACCGGAGGCCGTCGCGATCGACCGCGAACGTGGAAATATCGTGGCTGCCGGCGTTGACGGCGTACAGATAGCGGTGGCTCTCCGCGAGAACGAGCGAGGCCTGGTTGCCGAGGCCGGCGCCCGTCCCGGTCCCGCCGGTGGAATAGGCGACTGCGGCCGCGAGCTG
>CAZOEX010000044.1:8269-12167 GCA_964578925.1 uncultured Gemmatimonadota bacterium
GAACACGAAGTCCTCGGCGGCCGAGGCCTGGTGGCAGCTGCTGCACTGATCCAGCGGCATCGGGGCCGTGGCCGCCGCGTACGGCGGGGGATGGTGGCCGAACGTGAAATACGCCCAGTTGCCGGGCGCGTCGGGGAAGTGCCCGGCGCTCTTGTAGGCGATCTCGAAGCCGATGAAGTCGCCCATGAAGTAGCCGCGCCCGCTCACCTGGCGGGTGGAGCCGTCGGGCATGGCCTCGGAGCCGCCGTACACTGAAACCAGCTCCTTGGCGAGGACGGTGCCGTCACGGAACTCGCCCCTCTCGCGCCAGTGCCGCCAGCTCTCGGGGTCGATGTATACGGAGTGGAACTCCGGGAACGGCGCCTCGCCGTCGTTCAGCGCGTTGGGCGTCAGTGGCGTTCCCACCTGCGGCCATTCACGCCAGACGGCATCGGGCGGCAGCACGAGTTGCCCGTCGGCGGTGAACTCGGGGGCGTAGTCCGGCGCGTAGTTCGGCGCTTCCGTCATTCGGGCACCGGTCATCGATGCGTCGTCCTGCATCGTCTCGGACGACATCATCTCCTCCTGCATCATTTCGGCCGGCGTCGTCTCGTCCTGACTGGTGTCCGACGACTGGCAACCGGCCAGCAGCGCGAGCGTGCCGGCCACTACCGACATCCCTGTCAGCCAGCGGCGCTTCCTCGACGCGGTTCCTGCTACATACATTGTGTGCCTCCCCGCTTGGTGTGTTTGGGCGATCCGATCCCCCTACACGTGTGGACGCGTCGGAAGGACCGGCTGCTGCGGGGGCCAATGCGGAACAGCGCTTGATGGTTCCACGTTCGAGGGGACGACATGGTGAGAATCGAGCATCGTGAGAACGGCACGACGATCGTGGAGGTGGAGGGAGACTCGCTGCGCGGCTGCGCGCTTCCCCTCGCCTCGCTGCACCACGCCCGGCTATCCGGGGCCGATCTCCGTGGGGCCGACCTCCGGGGCGCCGACCTGTGCAACGCCGACCTCCGGGGCGCCGACCTGCGGAAGGCCGATTTGACGGGCGCTGACGTCAGTGGAGGAGATCTGGGGAACGCGATCCTGGACGAAGCGACGCTGGTCGACACGAAGATCCTGGGAGTGCGACTGGACCGGTGTTCCCTACGGCGTGCCGACCTCACGCGCGCGGTCCTGAGGATGAGCGCCGGAAGCGCCGTCGACCTGCGCGATGCGAGGCTGTGCCGGGCGGATCTCAGCCGCAGCGATCTGTCGGGTGCGGACTTCACGGGCGCCGACCTGGAGGAGGCGCGCCTCAACTTCACCCGCCTGGGGGGCGCGATACTCCGCTACGCCTCGCTCGTCGCCGCCTCGCTGAATCGGGCGGTGCTCACGGACGCCGACCTGCGGGACGCCGACCTGTCCATGGCCACCCTACACGCCGTCACGCTGGGCGGTGCGCGCTTCGAGGGCGCCCTGCTCGCAGGCGCCCTGCTCGGAGATTGTGACGGGACGGAGCGTGCCACCGGCCTCGCCGAGGTCAAGGCTGTTCCTTCTCGTGCGGATCATCCGATGGTTCGTGAGCCTCCCGGTCCCGGTTCTCCGAATCACGATTCCGCTTGAGCGCCGTCTCGACCTTCTCGACGAGCGACGTGGGCACGTTGATCTGGCGGATCTTGGCCTTCAGGCCCTCCAGCATCCCGCGCTCGAACCGCGACTCGCTGGCGCACTGGGCGCAGGTGTCGAGGTGCTCCTCCACCCGCTCGATCTCGTCGGGTGAGAGCTCGCGGTCGAGGTAGTCATCCAGCAGGCGGAAGACCTGCTCGCAGGTATATCGGTCGAGAGAGCTCATCTATTCTTCTTCCTTCGGGGCCACCAGGCCGTGTTCGAGGGCCAGGTCCCAGAGCCGGGCCTGGAGCAGGCGTCGGCCGCGGTGCAGACGTGACCGCACCGTGCCGATCGGAATGCCGAGCACCTCGGCGATTTCCGCGTACTTGAAGTCCTCCACGAAGTAGAGCGTCGCCACGGTTCGGTAGTCCTCCGGCAGCTCGTTCAATGCCCGGGCGATCTCATCGGTCTCCAGCCGCTCCAGGAACGCAGACGCCGGGTCGGATTCCCCGTCGGACAGTCCCAGCTCCGTCGATCGCACGTATAGATGAAGCGGCGGCGCGTCCTCGATGCTCACCCGCGTACCCCGCCGACCGTCCTGTCGGATCCCGCTGTAGTAGCAGTTGGCGAGGATCTTGAAGAACCAGGCGCGGAAGTTCGTCCCCGGTTCGAACTGGTCGAAGAACCGGCATGCACGCAGCGCCGCTTCCTGCACCAGGTCCTCCGCCTGGCTGTCGTCCCGCGCGAGACGCACGGCGAAGTTGTAGGCCGGCCCCAGGGCGTTGTGCAGTAGCCGTTCCAGGCTCTCCGCGTCCGCGCTCCCGCGTTGATCGGCCGTCTCCAGGCTCGTCTGCGCCAACGTCCATCTCGCTTCACTGGGGGAATCCGTCCGGCGTTCGTGCGGACAATGCCGGGCGGCCTCATCCGGTTCCCTCCCGGCACGTGGAACCAAAACCCACCTGTCGTCATTGGCCCCGGTGACGGACGGCGGGCCACACGGGCTGCGCCGCACAAGGTAACCCCGATACGAGAAGGAGACAGTATGCGTGAGGCACCGATCATAACGCTCGAGGAGCTGACGACCCTGCAGTCCAAGGGCCGCGTGGCCGAGTTCTGGAACGTCCTGACGGACGACTATTACACGGGTGAGCTGATTCCGCTGTCGCGGCGTGTGCCGCTCGACCGGGTCGGCAGAGAGGCGTCGACGCTGCCGAAGGACGCCGATGTCGTGGTCTACTGCAGCGGCACGGACTGCCCGCAGAGCAAGGCAGCCGGTGAGAAGCTCGCGACACTCGGCTTCACGAACGTTCGCGTGTTCGAAGGCGGACTCGAGGCATGGAAGGAAGCCGGGCGACCGGTGCTGGAGGACGGCCGGGCAGCCGCCTGAGCCGATGGGAGCGAAGGACACGATAGATGATACTCGACAACTACATCACGATCATGAGGAGAATCACGATGAGCAATTCGATCCTGGGCGTTCTGGTCACGGCAATCGTGGCAGGCACGGCGATCGCCGTGCAGCCGGCGCCGACCGAGCGTCCCGACCTGAACGACCTCGAGATGGCCCACGTCGCGGTGACGGCCAACAACACCGACATTCGCTACGCCCACCTGGCGCTGGCGCTGTCGGAGAACCCCGACGTCCGTGAGTTCGCGGAGACGATGATCCGCGATCACTCGGCCGTGAACCAGCAGGTGGCGGAGCTCGCGAAGCGGCTCGGTGTCACCGCGCAGGACAACGACGTGAGCCGCGAGCTCCGGGCGAACGCCCGCGCCATCACCAACGAACTCAGCCGCCTACGCGGCGAGGAGTTCGATCGGCGCTACGCCGCGAACGAAGCGGCCTATCACAAGGCCGTCAACGGTCTCGTGGCGAAAACCTTCATCCCCAACATCGAGAACCCGGAGGTGAAGAAAGCGTTCGAGGGAGCGCTACAGATCTTCCTCGTGCACCAGGAGCACGCCGAGAAACTCGATCGAGAATTCGGTAGCATGAGCATGGGCATGGAGGGGATGTGAAGCAGCGCGCGACGCCCGGCCGTCGATCGATTCCCGGTCTAGTGGGGATCGTCGTGACCGCGGCAAGCGTCATGATCGGAGCCGGCCTCGCCCGTGGCGGGGTCGGCCCGGTCGCTTCACCAGCCTCCACCGATTCTTCGGCCACCAGCCCCGTAGCGCACGTTATCGACATTCGTGACCTTCGATTCGAGCCGCACACACGCGCCGTCGCGAAGGGCGACACGATCGTCTGGGTCAACCACGATCTCGTCCCGCACACCGTAGCGGGCGCAGATTCATCGTGGAGCTCGGGGTACCTCGC
>CAZOEX010000045.1:0-12078 GCA_964578925.1 uncultured Gemmatimonadota bacterium
GTGTGGCAGATCGTGCCCGGTGAGCCCTGGCGCTTCGATCCGGACGTCGTCACGGAGCTGGAGATCCGGTTCGCTGACGAGGGGAACGGGCGCACGCGCGTCGATCTCGAGCACCGGAATCTCGAGGGCTTCGGGGAGCAGGCGTCCATGGCCCGGGAGATCTTCGATGCGCCCGACGCCTGGCGGGCCCTGCTCGATCGCTTCTCGGCGGAAGCCGGCTGAATCGTGACGGAGAGCCGACGGTCGACGCGGGGAAGGCGGAAGCCGGTGAGCGGGAAGCCGGTGAGCGGGTAACGGAGCCGGGGTGGGACAATAGTTGCTTAAAGCACATAATTATCATATATTTGCCAGCAAATACTATTGCTTTTAGCAACTATAGGCACTCATCGAAGATCCGCCATGAGCCCCACCGATCCCTCACGCATCGAAGCCGTCCGGCGGTTCAACCGCTTCTACACCCGCCAGTTGGGCCTCCTCGAGGAAGGGCTGCTGGAGAGCCCTTACTCCCTGACGGAGGCCCGGGTCATCTACGAGCTGGCCCACCACGAGGGCACTACGGCCGCGGATCTCGCAGACGAGCTGGGACTCGATCCGGGCTACCTGAGCCGGGTCCTGAAGGGTTTCGAGCAGGAGGGGCTCGTGGTGAGGGAGCAATCCCCGGAGGACGGCCGCCGCTTCCTGCTCGCCCTCACCGGCGAGGGTCGGGATGCCTTCTCCGAGCTCAACGCGGCGTCCGCCCGGGAGATCCGCTCGTGGCTCGAACCCCTCGCGACGGTCGATCGGGAGCGCCTCGTTCAGGCCATGCATAGCATCCGGGAGCTTTTGGGCGGCGAGCCCCACGACCGCGTCCCCTACATCCTCCGACCCCACCAGATCGGCGACATGGGGTGGGTCGTGGAGCGGCACGGAGTCATCTACGGGGAGGAGTACGGGTGGAACGAAGAGTTCGAGGCGCTGGTCGCGGAGATCGTTGCCGAGTTCCTCCGGAGCTTCGACCGGAAACGGGAGCGCTGCTGGATCGCGGAGCGAGAAGGCGAGCGCGTGGGCTCGGTCTTCCTCGTGAGACACCCGGAGCGGGAAGCGGTGGCCAGGCTCCGCCTGCTGCTCGTGGAACCGGCGGCGCGCGGTCTGGGGATCGGCAAGCGGCTCGTACGGGAATGCACCCGGTTCGCACGCCAGGCCGGTTACGACACCATCACCCTGTGGACGAACAGCGTTCTCCATGCCGCCCGCAGCATCTACGAACGGGAGGGTTACCGGCTCGTCGACGAGGAATCGCACCAGAGTTTCGGGCAAGAACTGGTGGGCCAGACCTGGGAGCTCGAGCTGTGAGCTCCCGGGACCCCGGTAGGATTCTACGTCCGAATCCGGCCAGCATGGTGCGCCGGGCGCCCCGATCTTGATGCCGACAGCGGGTACGGCAGGGACGACATTCGCCCGGGGCACCGGAGCGCCACGGACGGAGGAAGTGCTCGATGGGGCAGATGGGGGGAGGAGCGAGAATGCGGTGGATCCCGGTGCGAGGCTCGGTGGTGACCGTCGTCCTCGCCGTCCTCGGCGCCGTGGAGACGGGCTCCGCTCAGGAGTCCGCCCGGGAGCCCCTCCCCCTGCCGCGGCTGGCTGGCGAAATCGAGGTGGACGGGGATCTCTCGGACGGCGCCTGGCAGGAGATCCCGCCGGTCGAGATGACCGTCCATACCCCACGGTTCGGCGCGCCGCCCACGGAGCGGACCGTGGTTCGGATCGCCTACTCCGAGGAGGCGATCTACGTGGGCGCGTGGATGTACGACTCCGAGCCGGAGGCGATCCGGGTCCACTCGGTGGCACGGGACGTGGACAACGGCGGGGACTTCTTCAACCTCGTGATCGACGCGTTCAACGACAATCAGAACGCCGCCGTCTTCGCTACGACACCGTCGGGTAACCGACTCGACGTCCAGCTCAGGAACGACGTGGAGGGGCCGAGCCCCGGGACGCCGTCGTGGAACGCGTTCTGGGACGTCGAGGTGAGCCGTGACAACCGGGGCTGGTTCGCCGAGATGCGCGTCCCCTTCTCGAGCCTTCGATTCCAGGAGGTCGACGGACGGGTCGTCATGGGGCTCAGCGTGAACCGGCTCATCGGGCGGAACAACGAGCGGCACGTCTTTCCGGCGATCCCGCCGAACTGGACGCTCGCGCCCTTCAAGCCGTCCAAGGCGCGGGACGTTTCGTTCCGGGGTATCCGATCGGAGCGTCCGCTGTTCGTCACGCCCTTCGGCGCGACCCGCCACTCGACGAGCGCGGAGCTCTCCACGGACGGATCGCGCTACGAGCATCCGGGGGAGCTGGAGTGGGACATCGGCGGCGATCTGAAGTACGCCGTCACGAACAACCTGAATCTCGACCTCACCGTCAACACCGACTTCGCCGAGGTGGAGGTCGACGACGAGCGCGTGAATCTCACGCGCTTCTCCCTGTTCTTCCCGGAGCGGCGCCAGTTCTTCCTCGAGCGCGAGGGTACGTTCGACTTCGGCGTGGCCGGCCTCGACCGTCCCTTCCACAGCCGCCGGATCGGCCTGGACGACGCGGGCCGGACCGTGCCGATCGTCGCGGGCGGTCGTCTGACGGGACGAGCCGCGGGCTTCGACATCGGGTTGCTCGACATGCAGACGGCGAGCACCGGCGGGCAGCCCTCGGAGAACGCCGGCGTCCTGCGCATGCGCCGTGCCCTCGGGGATCGGAACTCCTACGTCGGGCTGATCGCCACTTCCCGCCTCGGCGGAGGCGAGCACAACGTCCTGGTCGGCGCCGACCTGGAGCTGAACCTGCGGCAAAACGACTACCTGACGGCCGAGATCGTTCGCACGTTCGACTCACGGCCCGACAGCGCGTCCGGTGTCCTGCCGGAGAGCCGTTCCGCGATCCGTTTCGAGCGGAGGAATCAGCGTGGCCTCGGCTTCCGGCTCGGCGCCGACCTCACCGGTGCGGCCTACCGCCCGCAGCTCGGGTTCGTTCAGCGGACGGGGGTCTGGAGCGGCTCGGGCAGCCTCACGTACGGCTTCCTCACGGACGCCGCCGGCCTCCGCCAGATCAGCCCGTCGATCACCGGATCGATCATCGGCGCCAACGGGCGGCGCGACGTCGAGACGTGGGACGCAGGTGGCGGATTCGAACTGGAATTCCGATCCGGTGCCGTCCTGTCCGCCGACGTCACGACGACTCACGAGGACCTCGCGAGCGGGTTCCCGCTCCAGGACGGGGTCGGGGTACCGGCAGGCCGCTACCGGTTCACACGGGCCCGCCTCGATCTGGCCGCGGCCCAGGGCTGGAGCGCCGGCGCCGGGTTCACGGCGACCGCCGGGGGCTTCTTCGACGGGCGGATCGCCTCTCTCGAGTCCCGTCCGTTCTGGAACGTCTCGCCGTACTTTCGGCTCACGGCGACCTATCGCCTGGATCGGGTCGTCTTCGATTCACGCTCCGAGCACTTCACGACCCACGTCGCCCGGATTCGTCCGGAGCTGTCCCTGAGCACGCGATTCTCGTCGACGGCCACGTTCCAGTACAATTCGGCGGCCGACGTCGCGACGGCGAACCTTCGCCTCCGCTACAACTTCGCCGAGGGCAACGATCTCTGGGTGGTGTACGGACACGTCGCGAACACCGAGACGGCCGCCGCGACGCCCGGAGCCCCCGACCTGCCGCGGACGCAGGATACCGCGCTCACGGTGAAGTACACGTATACGTTCGTGGAGTGAGCCCCGGTCCCCAGCCGGGTGTGGCAAACACGGAGGAGATCGGCAGGTGGAACAGCGAGCATTTCCCCAGCTTCGGATGACGAGCTGGGAGCGGAGCCGGCGGTTCTACGTCGAAGGCCTCGGGTTCACGGTGGAGTGGGAGCACCGATTCGAGCCGGGCTTTCCGGTGTTCACGAAAGTGAGCAGGGACGGAGTGGCGCTCTTTCTCACCGAGCACTCCGGGGACTGCGAGGTCGGCGGAGCCGGGTATTTCGTCGTCGAAGACGTGGACGACTTCTTCCGGGACATTCGGCGTCGCGGCCTGATTCCCGTCCAGCCGCCCGAGGATACGCCCTGGGGCACGCGCGAGTTGACGCTCAGCGACCCGGACGGGAATACGCTGCGATTCGCAAATCCCAAATCGGCCTGACGGGTCGACCAGGAGGACGAAATGCGACCCCTTCGGTATTCCATCAACATCACATTGGACGGGTGCTGCGACCACCGCGCGATCGTCCCGGACGAGGAGATGCATCAGCACCACGCCGAGAACCTCGCCCGGGCCGATGCCCTCCTCTTCGGCCGGGTGACCTATGAAATGATGGAGGAAGGGTGGCGGCCGTTCGCGCAGACGGGGAGGCGGCCTGATTGGATGGAACCGTGGATGGACTCCTTCGCCCGGACGATCGACGCGGCGAAGAAGTACGTCGTGTCGAGCACCCTGGACCGGGTCGATTGGAACGCGGAGCTCGTGCGAGGGGACCTGGAGGGGGCGGTTCGGCGGCTCAAGCACGAGTCGGGGAATGGCCTGTACGTGGGAGGCGTGACGCTCCCGCTGGCGCTGGCGGAGCTGGGCCTCATCGACGAGTACGAGTTCGTGGTGCATCCCAGGATCGCGGGCCACGGGCCGACGTTGTTCGCGGGACTGTCGGAGCATGTCGACCTGAAGCTCGTGAGCCGGCTGGAGTTCGGCTCCGGGGCGGTGGCGCTGCGGTACGAGCCGAGAAGGTAGCCACGATCGTTCTCAGTCGCCTTTCTGCCGAGCCGGAAGCTGCCAGAGACCGTGATCGTTGCCGGCCTGACGATAGGTCCGCCGCCTGCCGGTGAAGCGGTGCGGGCGCCACCGAGTCCGGCCTGGCCTACGATCCGTCCTCCTCGGACATCCACAGGTGTAGCGCCGCGTACGCCCGCCACGGCCGCCACCGTTCCGCGCGGGCCCGCAACTCTCGCCGTCCCGCGGCGCCGGCCGCCCGCCGCAGGGCCGGATCGGAGAACGGGAACGCGTCGGGCCACTGGAGGGCGCGCATCACGATGGTCGTCGCCAGCCGGTCGCCGAGTCCGTCGATTTCGAGCAGCCGGCGCCTTGCCATGGTCGCGTTCTCTCCGGGTTCGAGGCGCAGGTCACCGTGGCGCAGTCGGCGAGCGACCTCGACCAGGGCGGCGGCGCGTCGTCGGGGAACGCCGAGATCCCTGAGCGCCGACTCGCCCGCCTCCGCGACCCGTTCCGGTCCGGGGGTCAGCCGATCGAGGCACGGCACGCCGCTCTCGAAGGACTCGCCCAGCGCCTCGCAGGTCCGGTCCACGAGATCGCTCGCGCCCGCCCGCCAGCGCGCGGAGTTCCGCAACAGCGCCTTGAACGCGACCTCGAAGCCGTCGACGGCTCCCGGCAGGCGTAGCCCGGGACGCCGCGACACGAGCCCCTCGATCCCTCCCTGCTGCAGATGCGCGTCGACGGCGGCGGGTTCGGCGTCGAGATCGAAGAGACGTCGCAGCCGGGCCAGGGCCGACATCAGCGCCGGCAGCAACGTCGTGGAGACCTCGAGGTCGAGCTCTCCGCCCCGGGCGCCGCACGCATATCGACCGTCGGACGACGTGCCGTCGGCGGACGGACCACGACGGGATCGGCGGTCCGGCTCCGGGCCTTCAGCGAACACCACGCCGCGGCAATCGTCGACCTCGAGGGTGCGCCCGTAGCGACGTCCCTCCACGACCTCGACGCCGGAGATCGTGTCGCCCCGCAGGAGCTCGACGAGCGCGTCCCACGCCAGGGGTTCCCGATAGGAAAGTGTGAGCCGGACCAGGTCGCCGGCGGGTACGGTCGGCGGCACGTCCTCCGTGGGTGGATCCGGCGCCCGTCTACCGTTCCGCGCACCCCGACGGACGTCGGTCGGGGCCATCCGGTACCGCTCGCGGAATACGGCGTTGAAGCGACGGACGCTCTGGAAGCCGCTGGCCAGCGCGATCCTTCCGACCGTCAGGTTCGTATCGGCCAGCAGCCGCTTGGCGAGCAGGAGGCGATGCGTCTGCGCCAGCTCCACCGGAGAGACGCCGATCTCCTGCCGGAGCGCCCGCCGGAGGTGGCGGGCGCTGACCGACAGCTCCTCGGCCAGCTCCGGCACCGTGCGCCCGTTGAGCCCCCCGGCCGCGATTCGCCGGGCGGCCGTGTCGGCGAGTCGGGGCACCGCGTCGACGTTCGCTCGCCCCGGCGCCAGCTCCGGACGGCAGCGGAGGCACGGACGGAAGCCGGAGCGTTCGGCCGCCGCGGCCGTGTGGAAGAAGCGCCGATGTTCCGGATGCGAGACGCGCGCGGGGCAGACGGGACGACAGTAGATGCCCGTCGACGTGATCCCGACGAAGAATACCCCGTCGAACCGCGGGTCGCGGGCTTTCAGGGCCCGCTCGAACACCTCGGGAGAGCGAACGCGCGGTCGGACCTCGGAAGCGGACATGCCTCGAATCTAGGGGTCGATCCCTCGTCGTGGTGCAACAGTCGAACGGAAGACTATGGCATCGGGACCGCCCCGACTCGCCGGATTCGGACGTCGAATCGGCCGCCGGTTTCGAGGACGCTACGTCACCCTCAGCCGTCGACGCTGATGTTTCCGCTCGTGACGTCGGCGAAGAAGAGCGGATTCGGCGGGGCGGCGCTCGTGCAGAAGTCCTCGTTCGCCTGCTCGTCCCCGACGCCGATGATGCTCGAACCGTCCAGCGTGCCGCTCGCCCCGTCTCCGTTGTCCACCACGGTCCACCACCCGAAGAGACCCACGGGGATAGTCGGATCGTTGGAACGCGTGATCGGTCCGCCGAACTTGGCCCGCGTGCCGTCGTCGTAGACCTCGATGCAGGTCACGTCACCGTGGAAGCGGAACACGTCGCCGAGGAAGGTCTGCTGGTACTCCCACTGGCCCTGTACCGTACCGTCGCCGGAACGCTGCGCGTTGAAGGCGAGGACGTTGCCGACCTCCAGTCCGAAGAAGTCGAGAATCCAATTGCCGCCACCGGAAGCGGAGACGGCGAAGGGTGCTCCGAGGTCGAATGTTCCCTCGACAGAGGTGACGCCCGGAGCCGATTCGGTGTTCGGGGCCGTCAGGGCCGACGGGGTCTCCGCGGCCGGGGCCGATTCAGTCGACGGGGCCGACGGAGTCGAGGGTCCGTCCTGGCATCCGATGAAGAAGGCGCCGAGGGCGCCGAGGCTCAAGCCGAGTATCGCTCGCTTCGTCATGTCGCTCCCCTATTCCCGATCCTGGTGAGCCGGATCGCTCCGGCACAATGACATACTCCGGGTGAAGGATGGGACAGCCCTCTGGAGGCGTATAGAAGAAAAGGTGGAGCATTTGATGAATCCGAGGGTCGTACCGACAGCCGGGCAAAGCTGCGACGGCTGTTCCGCGACCCATCATTCCGGCTCTCTCCTGGTGCCCACGTACACGCCGCGCATACCCCACGTCTCCGGTTTGCGCTCCACTTCGAGGCCCGCCGCGGCGAAGGCCGACTCCATTTGCCCCTGCGTGAAGAGGCCGAGTTCGTGCACCTCCGAGCGTCTCTCGATGCCATCCGGCGTCCCGATGAGGTATTCGAACTCGAGACGTGACACGGCATCGAGGATCACCGTACGCGAAATGCGGCATACGGCCAGGCCCTCGCGCTCGCCGACCCGAGTGGCGATCCAGCCGTCCGTCATCTCGCCCGGTTCGAACCAGGGGTCGACGAGCAGAAGGCCGCCCGGATTCAGGTGATCGCTCATCCGTCGGACGGATTCCCGCAGCGCCTCCTGTGTTCGGGCGTATCCGATCACCGAGAACAGGCAGGTGACGAGGTCGTACCGCCGGGGGAGATCGAGTGTGGTCATGTCTCCCACGACGAATGAGCCCTCCGGGCAGCGACTGCTCGCGATCCGGATGAAGGCGGACTCGGCATCGACCCCGTCCACGTCGAAACCGGCATCGATCAGGTGCCGGGCGTGAGCGCCCGTGCCACAACCAACGTCGAGGATCGATCGGGCGGTGGGGTCACGCTCGCGAATGAAAGACGCGATGAGTTCCGCTTCGGCCGCGTAGTCCTTTTCACCGGCATAGAGGAGATCGTAGAATTCCGCGGCGCTTCCGTAACTGCCCATCTGCGGTGTCCCTTCGGTCCCCGTTTTTCCGATCAGCCGGTCATTCAGGCAGGTTCCGCTCCACTCTACGACAGGACAGGCGACCAGTTTCACGAGAGCGGGGTCGACAGCCGGTGGCGGCTCCGTCTCAGCCCACGATCTCGACGATCGGCGCGTTGGCGTGGCCCAGGGTCAGCAGATTGTAGACGGCCGACCTCCGCACGGAGTGCTGCAGATACGCCCTGTCGTCCTCCGTGAGGCCTTCGCCCTCGATCCGCAGCTCGATCCGCAGGTCGTGGAACTGGTTGACGAGACCACCGTTCTCGTCCGTCTCGCGGAGATGCAGGAACACGAAGGGATCCCATCCGACGCTGACCCGAACTTCGAGCCGCGACAGCTCGATCCCGCGCGCGGCGGCGCTGGCGGCCACCGCCGTGCTGATGCACCCGGTGAGCGCGGCGAGGACGACCTCCGTGGGCTCCTCGCGGTCGGTGGGCTCGGTGAAGCCCAGGGCCTCCTCGACCTCTTTATGGGCGCCGAGGTGGTGGACGTAGCCGCGAGCCGGTCGGTCGATCCGCTGGCCACCCAGGGTGTACGGTCCCGTGGTCGCGCGGGTGTGGGCGATCCTGCCCTCGAAGGATCCCTCCGCCTCCAGGACGAACCGGACCTCGTCGGGATGGGCGATCGCGTACTCGCAGAATTGCCGAAACTTCTCCAGGTCGACGCCCTGCCGGACGTCGCTGGTGCTCGTTTGGACGCTCACGTAGAGTTCCTTTCTTCACGTCGTAGCCGTGCTCCCTGTGGACGATTCGTATCGATCTGCTGACGTTCGGCCACTCCGGGAGGGCGCGCCACGGGCGGATGCGTCAGTTTCCGGCCGTTTCTGCCACTGGAGGCGATGATGGGGAAGACCGGCCGGTCGAGAGCGGTGACGATCAGCCTGCTCGCGGTGCCGGACGTCTACATGTCCAGCCTCTCGGGATTCTACGACACGTTCACCGTCGCCTCGGATCTCGCTCCCCGGCGCGTGCGCTTCGACGTCGAGATCGTGGCGCCGACCGAGGAGCTGGAGAGCCGCGCGAGCCGCATGCCGATCAGGGTTCACCGGACCCTGAGCCAGGTCGTGGGCGCGGACGTCGTCATCGTGCCGACCACCGTGGACAACGGCGCGGGCTGGGCGAAGAACAGCCACGCGGACGCCACGCGCTGGCTCGGTGACATGTACCGGCGCGGAAGCGTCGTATGCTCCGCCTGTTCGGGAGCGCTGCTACTCGCCGAAGCCGGGTTGCTGGACGGCCAGGAGATCACGACGCACTGGAACCTCGCGGCGACCTTCCGGGAGAGGTTCCCGTCGGTGCGCCTGGGCCTCGAGCACGAGCTCGTGGTCAGCGGCCACGACGGGCGCATCGTCACCTCCGGCGCTTCGGCGGCCTGGCACGACCTGGCGCTCTATCTCATCGCTCGCTTCGGCGAAGACGAGCTGGCCCACGAGGCGGCGAAGTTCTTCATGTTCCAGTGGCACACCGATGGGCAGGCGCTCTACGTGGACTTCGAGGAAAGGCTCGACCACGGCGACGCCGCCGTGCTGAGGGCGCAGGCGTGGCTCGCCGCGGAGCTCGGCACGCCCAACCCGGTCGGGGCCATGACCGAACAGTCGGGGCTGGCCGACCGCAGCTTCAAGCGACGTTTCCGCCGCGCCACGGGCCACTCCCCCATCGCCTACGTGCAGCAGCTTCGCGTCCAGCGGGCGAAGGAGATGCTGGTCCGGACCGAGCTGTCGATCGAGCGCATCGCGTCGCGAGTCGGCTACGCGGACTCGTCCGCGTTCCACCGCCTGTTCAAGCGGATCACCCGGGTCACTCCGGGAACCTACCGCCGGAAGATGGGGGTCCCGGTTCCGTACGGGGCGAGGGAACGGTGAGCTCTACCCCGGCGCGATCGTCCGCCGCTCGTCTCCTTCGAAGCGAAACGAGGCAACGGCTCGAGCCATCAGCCGGGAATTTTTCCCGCCGCGACGCCGTTCCGCGGCAGGGCTGAGACATATCATCGCATCCCGTAACGGAGTGTCGTGTCGAGCATTACAGGCCATCCACGGGGCCCGGAACACGCGTTGCATCCCTACTCCGTCGACGGGGCACGCCAGGCTCCGACGCTGGTGAGCGGACTGGACAATCACCGGGGAGACTCGACCATGAAGAGACTGATAGAAGGCCTGCGGCATTTCCGCGTTCTCACGTTGATTGGAGCGGTCTTCCTGTTCGGCGCGTGCGAGGCGGACGTCGAGGAGGGAGAGGATCCGGCCGTCGAGATCGAAACGCCGGACGTCGAGGTGGAGGAAGACACGACCACGGACACGGTCGTGATCGATACACCCGAAGTAGAAGTTGAATGACCACTCCGCTCGAGGGGAGAACCGGAGCGGGCCGAGCTGCGCGCTTTTCTCGAGCGGCCCGAGGTGCGGGAGATCGCCGATCAGGCCGGCATCGACATCCGCACGGCCGAGACCGCCGTCGCGTCGCTGAGCGCGGAGGAGATCGACAGCCTGTCGGGCGACCTCGCAGCGGCCGAAACGGCGCTGGCCGGCGGTGACACTCTCGTGATCTCGTCCACCGCGATCATCATCGCGCTTCTGATCCTCCTCGTCGTTCTCGTGGCGGACTGAAGCCGCCCCCGGCCGCCCTGGCCGCCCCCGGCCGGTACACCCGCCAGATGTTCGCGAGCTCGAAGGCGGCGCGGAGGAAGTCGGCCCCGCGCACCTTCGAGCCCTCGACGTCGCGCCAGGTGGTGAGCGGGTACTCGTAGACGACGTCCTCCACGGCTGGCCCGCCCTGCTCGCGCAGGCGCCGGATCAGCCGGGCGAGGATCTCGACGTCGAAAATCCAGGTGCTGCGGAAGGGCTCGCCGAACAGGGGCTCGAGCAGCGCGCGGTCGGCGCGGAAGAGCTTGGCCCCGCACTGCGTGTCGTAGACGGCGAGGCGGAGCATGACCGAGACGCAGGTCGCGAAGACGCGGCCCAGGTAGTGCCGGGCCGGGTTCCGGACGATCGTGCGGCCGAGCAGCTTCACCCGGGCCCCCATCACCAGCTCGAGGGTGGCGTCCGCCCGCAGGCGCGCCACGAAGCCCGGCACCTCGCCGAGCGGGGTCGCGAGATCCGCGTCCCAGTAGCCCGCGTAGTCGGGCGCCGAGTCGAGCGCCCGCAGCATGCCGCAGCGCACGGCCTCGGCCTTTCCCCGGTTCTCGTGGATGGGGAGGAGATCGATCCGCTCCGGCGCCTCGGCGCGGAGCTCCTCCAGCACGCGGCCCGTGTCGTCGGTGCTGCCGTCGTCCACGAAGAGCAGCCGCAGGCCCGGCTGGCGCTCGAGGCCGTCCAGGAAGGCGGAGGTGTCGAGGCGATCGGCCTCGTCGTAGCAGGGGACGACGAGGCAGACGTCCGCTTCCGGCCGGGACTCCGGCCCGGAGCTCAGTCGCCCTCCAGGGCCGGCCGGTCGAGCCGGTCGGCGTGCAGGTCGTAGGCGATCATGCCCACGCTGCCGCCGATCGTTCGAACGCCCATCACGACCCCGTCGTGGATCTCCATCGGCTGGAAGTTCTCGCCCGTCGTGCGGACACCGAGGAAGGCCGCCGCGCTGTCGGCCGGGGCCGCGCCCTCCTCCGACGCGTCGAGGTCGCGGGCGAGCCGCGCGTCGTAGGCCGCGTAGGTGACGCCGTCGTCCTCGGGGCGCACGACCCAGAGAATCTCGCGCATCCGATCGGTCAGCAGCCCGATGCCCTCCCGATCTTCCGGACGCAGGGTGATCACCCGCGTGCCGCGCGGCGTGAGGTCGTAGACCAACTCGGGCGCCTGGCGCGACCACACCCACATACCTCCGTTGGAAGGGCTCATCGCGGTCTCCCCCCGCGCGGCGATCGAGGAGCGGAGCGCCTCGGGCCCGTGGGAGGGAGAGAGCAGCGTGTCGGGCCGGTTCCCCTGCAGGTCGGTGCGGATCACCA
>CAZOEX010000046.1:0-12006 GCA_964578925.1 uncultured Gemmatimonadota bacterium
ATTCCGCGACCCACGTCCACACGCCGTCGAACTCCCCGATCGCCTCGTTCGCGTTGCTCTCCGCGGCGGGTCGGTCGACCACACCCGACAACCACGTCCCCGTTACGACCGCCACCACCGAGAGCGCCGCTCTCATCTTCTCGTTCCGGCGTCCGTGTACCGTCGCTGTCATCATCGTCACACCCTCCCCGTCGCCTCGCGACGACCACGGACGCCAATCACTCGCCCATGGAAAGAGCAACCGCCGTGCCATTCACACTATTTCTTGTAAGGACAATCCATACAGCGTGTTACGGTTAGAGTGCTCGGCGGCGGGCATGACCATGGGCGTTCGGCATCGGGATCCGGTGTGTCGAAACCGGACACCCCGACCGCCTTGCCCCGCGACGCGTCCGTCGGATAGAATCCCGACGCTGAGAGGGACGGCTCGACAGCCTCCCGTGGCCCGCATCCCGTCCGAGAGGAGCGTCGCGTGAACATACCGGAGAGCTTCATCCTGATCGGCATCGTCACGGCGATTCCCGTCGCCGGGATCGTCGCCGCGCTGATCGCGGCACGGATACCGGCGAATCGTCCCGACAGCTGAACCACTCTTCGACGGCACGGTCATTCGACCTCGTCCTTCTCGTCGCCTCCCGCCTGCCCGACTCGTGAGCCCCGAGCCGACCGCTCCACCCGACGGCGCCACGCTGATGGTGCGCTTCGCCGGCGAGCTCGCGATGAAGGGCCGCCGGACGCGCCGCCGTTTCCAGCGCACCCTCGTACGGAACATCCGGGACGCGTACGCGAGCGAGGAACGACCCTGTGAGGTGCGCCACGAATGGAGTCGCCTGTACGTCGACACCGCGGGCCCGGAGGCCGACGCTCCCCTCGCACGTGTTTTCGGCATCAGCTCCTGGTCGCGCATCGACGCCGTCGTGCCGGCGGAACTCGAGAGGATCGTAGCGCGAGGAACGGAGCTCTACGGTGACCGGGTGAAGGGCCGGACCTTCGCCGTGCGGGCGCGCCGAAGCGGAGAGCACGACTTCCGGTCGAGCGACGTGATGGAGCGACTGGGCGCCGCGCTCAACCCCGGGGCGACCGTGGACCTGGACGCTCCCGATGTCGAGGTCTTCGTCGAGGTGCGCGACGACGAGGCCCGGCTGTTCGCCGATCGGCACGAGGGTCCGGGCGGCCTCCCGCTGGGTGCCGAGAACCGCGCCGTCGCACTGCTCTCGGGAGGCTTCGACTCCGCGGTGGCCGCCTGGAAGCTCCTGCGGCGGGGTGTGGCGCTCGACTACCTCTTCTGCAACCTGGGCGGTGACGCCTACCGCCGGATGGTGCTCGAGGTGGCCAAGGTGCTGGCCGACCGCTGGAGCTACGGGACCCGGCCCCGCCTCTTCGTGGTCGACTTCAACCCGGTCGTGGCCGAGCTCCGGCGCGCCGTCGACGCCCCGTACCTGCAGGTCGCGCTGAAGCGGCAGATGTTCCGGGCGGCCGTCGCCGCGGCGAACCGCACCGGCGCCGACGCGCTCGTGACCGGTGAAGCCGTGGGGCAGGTCTCGTCGCAGACCCTGCCGAACCTGCGGGCGATCCAGCCGGTGGCCGACCGGCCCGTGCTGCGGCCGTTGATCGGGATGGACAAGGAGGAGATCATCGCGATCTCCCGGCGAATCGGAACCCACGATCTCTCCGCGCGGGTGCGCGAATACTGCCTCATCTCCGAAGGACCGACCGCGACGGGGGCACGACCCGCGACCCTCGATCGACAGGAGACGAGACTGGACGAGAGGGTGCTGGCCGCTGCCGTCGCGGAGATGGCGGAGCTGGATCTGCGCGGCCTGCGGATGGCGCCTCTCGTGGCCGCCGGTCTCTTCACCGAGGATATCCCCGACGACGCCGTGGTCGTGGACATGCGCGAGGAGGGGGAGGCGGATCCGCTGCCCGGAGCCGTTCGTCGCGCGGAGTCGGAGCTCCGGCGCGGCTTCGACGAATTCGACCGCGATCGGCCGATCGTGCTCGTCTGTCGCCAGGGCATGGTGAGCGCGGGCATCGCCGAGCGCATGCAGGCGGCCGGCTACGAGGCCTACAGTCTCCGCGGCGGCGTGCGGAAGCTCCGGCGATTGCGTACGGAGACGACGGAATGAGCCGCACGGCGGAGGGGGCGGCGGACGTCCGTCCGGACATAGCCGAGCTGCGCGAGGGGGAGATGCCTCGGCACGTTGCGATCATCATGGACGGCAACGGCCGCTGGGCCGCCGAGCGCGGACTGCCCCGCTGGCGTGGTCACCGGGCGGGAATGCGGTCCGTGCGCACCGCCGTGGAAACCGCGCTCGAGCTGGGTCTCGAGCACCTGAGCCTCTACGCATTCTCGCGGGAGAACTGGTCACGGCCCGCGGGGGAGGTCCGCGCCCTCATGCGTCTCCTGGCGGAGTTCGTCGATCGCGAGAGGGAGGAGCTTCGGGAGCAGGGCGTGCGTACCCGGGTCTTCGGTGACCGCGAGCGGCTGCCGCCCGCCGCCCTGGCTTCGGTCGAGCGGCTGGAGTCGACCACGGCCGGCGGTACGAGACTGCAGCTCAACGTGGCGATCAGCTACGGCTCCCGGGACGAGATCACCGCGGCGGCCCGGCGCGTTGCCGAACTCGCCGCGGCCGGCGAGCTGGATCCGTCGGAGCTGACGCCCGACGACTTCGAGCGGTACCTGTACACGGCCGGCTGGCCCGATCCCGACCTGCTCGTTCGTACGTCGGGCGAGCTGAGAATCTCGAACTTCCTCCTCTGGCAGATCGCCTACGCGGAGATCTACGTCACTCCGGTCTTCTGGCCCGAGTTCGGCCGGGAGGCGTTCCTCGACGCGGTGCGCGACTTCCAGGGGCGCGACCGGCGCTTCGGCGGTCTGTCGGATTGATGGCCTCGAACCTCACGAAACGCCTCGTGGTGGCGGCGGTCGGCATCCCGGTCGTCGTCGTGGTGGCCTGGAAGGGGGGCGTGGTGATGGCGATCGGCCTGGGCATCCTCGCGGCGGTGGGCGTGGGAGAGGTGAGCCGGATGCTGGCCGAACGCCGCCAGCCCTTTCTGTATCGGCTCGCTCCCGTCGTGGCGGCGGCGCTTCCCACCCTGGCGTGGACGACGGGCGCGGGTGGGACGGCCACGGGCCTGACCGCCGCGTTTCTCGCCATGTTCGTCGTCGCGACGATGCGCGTGCCCCCGGAGAGGGGCCCCTTCCGCGCGGTCGCGCTGAGCTTCACGGCCGCCGCCTACGTAGGTGGCCTGCTCGCCTTCGCGCTTCTCCTGCGGGAGCGCCTCGTGGCCGATCGGGTTCTCGGCCTCGCCCTCTTCTTCCTGCCCGTCGTCGTCACCTGGCTGGCCGACACGGCCGCCTACTTCGCCGGCCGTGCGTTCGGCAGCCACCCGATGGCGCCGGTCGTCAGCCCGAACAAGACCGTCGAGGGCGGAATCGCGGCGCTGCTCGCGGGACCGGTCGGGGCCCTCGCCGTCGCACACCTCGCCGTGCCGGAGCTGGTGGAGATAGGGACGGCGGGCCTCGTCGTGACGGGCACGCTCATCGCGGCCGCCGCGGTCTTCGGCGACCTGGCCGAGTCGGCGCTCAAGCGCGAGTGCGGGGTGAAGGACTCTTCCCAACTCCTGCCGGGCCACGGTGGCCTGCTGGACCGGATGGACTCTCTCCTCTGGTCCTTTCCCGTGGCGTACTTCTGCCTCGTCTACTACCTGGGATGAGCGAGGCCCCGACCCGAGTCGTGCTGCTCGGCGCCACCGGCTCGGTCGGCCGTTCGGCCGTCCACGTACTGCGTCGCCATGCCGAGCGTTTCCGGGTCGTCGCCCTGAGCGCGGCACGCAGCGCGGACGAACTCGATGCGCTGGCGACCGAATTCGAGCCCGCGTTCGCCGTTCTCGCCTCCCTCGAGCCCGGCGAGCACGACGGGCCGACCTGGGCGGGCGAATGGCGATACGGTGCGGACGCCCTGGAGGCGGCGGCGGCCGATCCCGAGGCCGACGTGATACTGAACGCCCTGGTCGGCTTCGCCGGGCTCGCCTCGACCGTCGCGGCACTCGAGGCCGGTCGGCGGCTCGCCCTGGCGAACAAAGAGTCGCTGGTGGCCGGCGGCGACGTGGTGATGCGGGCTCGGCGCGAGGGAGGGGGAGAGATCGTGCCGGTCGACAGCGAGCACAGCGCGATCCACCAGTGCATCGGGGAGCGCCCCCATGCCGAAGTGCGCCGGCTGACCCTCACCGCCAGCGGGGGGCCTTTCCGGCAGACGCCCGTCGAGCGGTTCCACGAGATCCGCGCCGCCGACGCCCTGGCCCACCCCACCTGGGAGATGGGCGCGAAGATCACGGTGGATTCCGCCACACTCGCCAACAAAGCGCTCGAGGTGATCGAGGCACACCTGTTGTTCGACATAGGATTCGACGATATCGACGTCGTCGTTCATCCGACCTCGATCGTACACTCGTTGGTCGAGTTCCGGGACGGTTCCACCCTCGCGCAGCTCGGGCGTCCGACGATGGAGCTGCCGATTCTCTACGCCCTCACCGCCCCGGCGCACGTCGCCGACGACGCGGAGCCCTTCGACCCGGTGGCGGCGGGTCCCCTGGAGTTCGAGGCGCTGCGCCGCGAGGCGTTTCCCATGTTCGGACTCGGCGTCGCGGCGGGCCGGGCGGGGGGAACGCACCCCGCGGCCTACAGCGCGGCCAACGAGGTCGCGGTGGAGGCCTTTCTGCGAGACGAGATCGGATTCCCCGACATCGCCCGAACGGTGGGAGCCGTACTGGAAGGCTGGGACCGCGGGCCGGCGGCAAGCGTGGCCGAGGTCGCGTCGGCCGACGAGAGGGCGCGGCGGGCCGCGCGGGAACGGATCGCGACGCTGCGCGGCTGAAAGAGGAGGCCCGGAAGCCCGTTCGACGCGCCTCCGGGGGAACCGTGCGCCCCGACGGGGGTGCAAGACAATCGGTCGCCGATTCACGTGACCGTTCTGAAACCGACATCGACCAGGGAACTGCATGCTGCTGACCATCGCCGCGACCATCGTCTGCCTCGGGGTGCTGATCTTCGTCCACGAGCTGGGGCATTTCCTCGCGGCCAAGAGCGTCGACATCGAGGTGTCGCGCTTCTCCATCGGCTTCGGTCCGAAGATCGCGGGTTTCACGCGGGGCGAGACCGAGTACATCATCGCCGCCTTCCCCCTCGGCGGATACGTGAAGATGGAGGGGATGGTCGGAGAAGAGGTCACCGATCATCTCGAGGGAGGCCGCGACCCGGACGAGCCGAAGCGGGAGCCGTCTCCGCGGGACTTCGACCAGAAGCCGCTGTGGGCCCGCTTCTACGTCATCGTCGCGGGTGTCGTCATGAACACCGTCTTCGCGATCCTCGCCTTCGCCTGGGTCGCGGGCGTGAGCGGCGTCAACGTGCCCGTCGTCACCGGCGTCGCCGCCGACTCGCCGGCGGAGCGCGCGGGCTTGATGGCGGGCGACACGATCGTCGCCGTCGACGGGGGCCGGGTGAGCAGCTTCTCCGACGTCGCGCTCAACATCCGCTCGCGGCCGGACGAGACCCTCGGGATCCGCGTGAAGCGCGGAGAGCAGCTCGTGAACCTGAGCGTGGCGACGGAGTCGCGCCGCGAGTGGGACCGGATCCGGGGCGACAGCATCGAGGTCGGCCACATCGGAATCCAGACCGACCCGGAGTCGACCAATCGGATGCTCGGCGCGGGCGCTGCGCTGCGCGCGGGCTTCGATCAGACGTGGTTCTGGGTTGGGAACATCGGCACCTTCGTCGGCCGGATCTTCTCCGGCCAGGACTCGGCCTCGGAGCTCGGCGGCCCCATCCTCATCGGCCAGCTCTCGGGTCAGTTCGCCCGCGCGGGCTTCCTGCCCTTCCTCAACTTCATGGCGATCATCAGCGTGAACCTCGCCGTGCTCAACCTGCTTCCGATCCCCGTGCTGGACGGCGGCCACCTGCTCTTCCTGGCGGTGGAGGGCGTCCGGGGACGGGAGGTGAGCGTCGAGCAGCGGATCCGGCTGACGCAGGTCGGCATGGTCTTCGTGCTCGGCCTGATGGTGCTGGCGATCGCCAACGACATCTTCCGCCTGATCGGCTGAACGCCCTCATCCCGCTCGCGCCTCTTCCACCGACGGCCACAGGCGCAATTGCGGTCCGCCGTCGGCCGCTCTCCGGGAGAGGGCGGGTACGTCGAACCAGCCCGACGGCTCGTCCTGTGCCGCGACCGCCAGTCGGCCACGGAACTTCGTCCGGCGCAGCATGCGCTCCACTTCACGCCGGGCGAGCTCCGCCTCGTTGCACTCCCGGCTGAGGTGGGCCAGAAGAATGCCTCCGAGGGCGGGATGGTGCAGCTCGGCGGCCAGCTCGGCGGCGAGCCGGTTCGACAGGTGCCCCCGGCTTCCGCCGATGCGCTGCTTCACCGACCAGGGATACGGCGCCTCCCGGAGCCGGACCTCGTCGTGGTTCGATTCGAGCACCAGGAAGTGGCAGGCGCCGAACGCGGCCCGTACGGCCGCCGTCGCCCGTCCGATGTCGGTCGCCACGCCGGCGGTGGCGCCCGAGCGGGCGCAGGTCAGGTGGACGGCGACGGGATCGGCGGCGTCGTGACAGGTCGGGACGAGCCGGATCCGCAGCTCGCCGATCGAGAACTCGGCGTCCCGCTCGTGCAGGACCAGCTCCTCCTCGCCGCGCAACAGCGTGGCGCAGGCGTCGGCCGTGGCCCGGGTGAGATGGAGAGGCCAGCCCCAGCGCCGTGCCGCCACGCCGACGCCGCCGGTGTGGTCGCGGTGCTCGTGCGTGACGACGACGGCCATGATCCGCTCGGGCCCGACGCCCAGTTGCTCGAGCCGCCGCTGCAACTCGATACCGCTGAAGCCGGCATCGATCAATAGGGCCGTCTCGCCGGACTCGACGAGGATCGAGTTCCCGCCGCTGCCGCTCCCGAGGCAGGCGAGCCTCACCCGTCCTCTCCCGCGCCCTCCGTCACCTGCTCCCAGCAGTCCCGCCACCAGCTCTTCACGCGGTCGTCGGCCTCCACGTCCCGGCGCTCGAGCACGGTGGCCGCCGTCTCGACGAAGTCGTCGATCCGGTAGGAGGCCGGATCTCCGTCGGCCCCCCAGGCGAAGGGAGGAACCCACTTCGGGGGCATCCGGTCGCCGAACAGGTTCGCGCCCGCGCCGACCACCGTGCCGGTGTTCAGCAGCGTGCCGATCGCCGTCCGCACGTGGTCGCCGACGAAGCAGCCGAGCTTGAGGAGACCGGTCTCGATCGGGCCGTCCGGGCCGCCGAGCGACACCGGTCCGTAGGTGTTCTTCAGGTCGCTGTTCGTGGTTAGCGCGCCGAGGTTCACCCAGCGGCCGATCACGGCATGGCCGATGAAGCCGTCGTGCGCCTTGTTCACGTAGCCGAAGGCCGTGGTCTCCTCCAGCTCGCCCCGCAGGTGGCAGCGGGGTCCGGCCGAGAGCAGGGAATAGTCGCCGCCCAGCAGCCGGCAGTCCTCGTCCGCCACGAGCGGTCCCGTCAGCCGGGCGCCGCTGCGGACCTCGGTCCGGTCGCGAAGCACGATGCCGCCGCGCCGCGTATCGAGGAGGACGCCGGGCTCGATCGTGACCCCGTCCCCGAACACGAGCGGGCCCTCCCCCAGCCGGTAGACGCCCGGCGGCGTCTCCGGGCCGAGATCCAGGCCGCGCAGCCGCGCCGCCTCGTCCACGTCTCGTGCCAGCCGGTCCGGGCCGAGGTCGACGAGCTGCCAGACGCCGCCGAGCAGGCGGCCCGATACGTCCACTTCGCGGGCCCCCTCGATCTCGTCCGGGTCGGTGAGCCAATCCGGATCCGGCCGGTCGGTGCCCGCCGGAAGCCGGCAGCCGACGATCGCGCCCCGGCAGGTCAGCACGACCGGGCGGGTCGCCTCCTCGACCTCCAGGGGCACCTGGCCCCCGGGGACGAAGCGCGAGGAGATCAGCAGTAGCTCGCCCTGGGGCGCGGCGTCCCGGGGCGCGGCCGGGGGCGCCCCGGCCTCGGCGTACTCGGCCAGCCAGGGTCGGGTCAGGGCGAGGTCGGCCAGCCGGTCGGCCCAGGCCTCGATTCGGGCGCGCAGCGTCATCGCGCCGAATCGAACTTCGCCGATCGGTCGGGTCAGAGAAAATGGCCGCCAGCGATCGGCGACCGCGTCGTCGAACAGCACCAGCTTCACTTCGTGTCCTCCATTTCCGTTTCGAGTCCGTCGTTCGAGTCCAGGTCGATCTGCGAGATCGCCCGTTTGAGCCGAGGGGCGAGCTCGCGGCGCGTCACGAGCGTCTCGCCGTCCGAGTGGACGACGACCAGATCGTCGACGCCGAAGAGCACCACGCGGCCGTCCTCGGACCACACGATGTTGTTCCGCGCCTCGATCGCGCTCACCCGGCCGGCGGTGACGTTGCCGTCCGCGTCGGCCTTTCGGGTGCGGGCCAGCGCGGACCAGGTGCCCACGTCGTCCCAGGCGAAATCGCCCCGCGCGACTTCCACGTTCTCGGCGCGCTCGAGCACCCCGACGTCGACGCTGATCGGCTCCACGGCGCCGAAGAACGCCTCGGCTCCGTCGCCGCCGGCGAGCGCGGGCAACGCGTCGGCGATCTCGGGGGTGTGCCGGCGGAGCGCCGACAGGAAGTCGGCGGCGCGCCAGACGAAGATCCCCGAGTTCCACAGATACTCTCCCGAGGCCACGTATTCGCGCGCGGTCGCGGCGTCGGGCTTCTCGACGAAGCGCCGGACGGCGCGGACCCCGGGCCCCGTCTCCTCGCCCGGCTCGATGTAGCCGTACCCCGTCTCGGGCCGATCCGGGCGGATCCCCAGGCAGACGAGAACGTGCCGCTCCCGGGCCGCCGCGACCGCCCGCTCCACGGTGTCGGCGAAGGCCTCGAAGGGCCGGATGAGGTGGTCCGCGTGCAGCGACACCATCACGCCCTCCGGATCCTCCGCCGCGATCCGTGTGGCGGCCCAGGCCAGGGCGGGGGCCGTGCTTCGGGCCACCGGTTCGACCCAGAAGTGCGCTTCGGTGTACTCGGGCAGGGCGGAGCGAAACGGTTCGACGAGCGCGGCGCCGGTGAGAAGCCGTACCCGCCCGGCGCCCACGAGCCGCTCGGCCCGGCGGACGGTGTCCACGATCAGCGGGACGTCGCCCGCCAGCGCCAGGAGCTGCTTCGGACGGTCCGGCCGCGAGGCCGGCCAGAAGCGTGAGCCGATGCCGCCGGCGAGTACGACGGCAGTTGTCCCGGGGATGGCCATGGCGGCCAACCTAACGTCGGCGCGGGGTGGCGTACACGGTCCGGGCCCGTCGGGTGGCGGTCGACGTTCGAGCGCGACGGCTCGTCTCGCGCCTCGGACGCACGATACTATTTTAGGCGCCTCCGGAACGCCGGAGCGCGATCGACTCCGGAACCCAGAACCAGTGGATATCACGTGAACCGAGAGCTGCGACTCACACTTCTTCCGATCGTCGTCGCCGCCGTGTTGGCGGCCGCCTGCACGGATCCGTTCGAGCCGATCCTCACGCCGATCCCCGAGCCCCGGGATGCCGAGCTCGTGGACTTCGAGGAGGGGGATCTCGTCGATCCGGCCGCCTACGACATGTTCTCCGGGTCGGTCGTGCGGACGGACCAGTCGAGCGGCTGGGACTTCCTCTTCGTCGTGAACGACGCCGACGGGCCCGCGCTTCTGCCTCGAAGCGGGCTGCTCGACGACGACTCGTCCGCCGGCATCCAGCGGGTCGAGGATCCCTTCGACACGCTCGAGCAGGCACCCGAGGACGGCTATTCGACGACCGATCCGGTTCCGATCGAGGTGGGGGACGTCTTCACGCTCGTGAGCCGCCAGAATCCGGGGGTTTCGGTCCGCTGCCGCGTATACGGAAAGCTCGAGGTGGAGTCGATCGAGGGCAGCCCGGCCGTGCTGACCATCCGCGTCGTGGTCAATCCGAACTGCGAGCGTCGCGCGCTGATCGAAGAGGAAGAAGAGAACTGATGCTCGACATCCGGGCGCTCCGCGAGGAGCCGGATGCGGCGCGTGCGGCGCTCGCCCGCCGCGGCGATCCGGAGCTCGCGGATCTGCTCGACCGCGCGCTCCGGCTCGACGTCGAGCGCCGCGACATCCTGGGGGAGGTCGAGGCGCTGAAGGCCGAGCGAAACGAGGCGTCGCGGCAGATCGGAGAGCGGAAGCGGGCCGGCGAAGAGGCGGACGACTTGATCGCGGCGATGCAGACCGTCGCCGACCGTATCAAGGAGCTCGACGGACAGCTCGCCGACGTGGAGAAGGGACTGCGGGGGACGCTCCTGGCGATCCCCAACCTGCCGGACGACCGCGTTCCCGAGGGCGGAGAGGAGGACTTCGAGCTGATCCACGACTGGGGCGAGCCGTCCGGCTCTCCGGACGAGGGCTTCGTCCCCCACTGGGAGCTCGGCGAGGAGCTGGGGGCGCTCGACCTCGAGCGCGGCGCGCGGGTGGCCGGATCGGGATTTCCGCTTCTGGTGGGCCCGGGAGCGCGGCTCTCCCGCGGCCTCATCCAGTTCATGCTCGACATCCACACCGAAGAGCACGGCTACCTCGAGGTCGCGCCCCCTTTTCTCGTGAACCGGGGCTCGCTGATCGGCACGGGCCAGCTGCCGAAGTTCGAGGACGATCTCTACCGGACCGACCCCGACGACCTCTTCCTGATCCCGACGGCCGAGGTCCCGGTGACGAACCTGCACGCCGGCGAGTTGCTGGCCGAGGATGACCTGCCGATCGCCTACGTGGCCCACACGCCCTGCTTCCGGCGCGAGGCCGGCGCGGCGGGTCGCGACACGCGGGGCATGCTG
Organism: uncultured Gemmatimonadota bacterium; assembly: GCA_964578925.1. GTDB lineage: Bacteria > Gemmatimonadota > Gemmatimonadetes > Palauibacterales > Palauibacteraceae > JARFPW01. Next base: position 10,831 of record CAZOEX010000046.1, read on the forward strand.
CGGGTCCACCAGTTCGACAAGGTCGAGCTGGTTCGGCTCACGACCCCCGGGCAGGCCGACGGGCAGCTCGAGCTCCTCACGCGGCACGCCGAGGTCGTGCTCGAGCGCCTCGAGCTGCCGTATCGCCGCATCGTGCTCGCCACCGGAGACCTCGGCTTCGCGAACGCGCTCACGTACGACCTCGAGGTCTGGTCGCCGGGGGTCGGTCGGTGGCTCGAGGTGTCGAGCTGTTCGAGCTACACCGACTACCAGGCCCGGCGCGCCGACATCCGATACCGGCCGGAGGACGGCGGAAAGACCGTCCACGTGCATACGCTGAACGGCTCCGGCGTGGCGCTCGCCCGTACGATCGTCGCCCTGCTGGAGACGAATCGCCGACCCGACGGATCCGTGACGATCCCCGAGGCCCTCCGTCCGTACGTCGGCTTCGACCGACTCGAACCGAGTTGAGCCGCCGCGTCGTCCCCCTGGCGATCCTCGCCGTCTTCGCCGGCATCCTGATCTCCTACGTCCTCTACACCCAGCAGCTCGCCGAGGAGCTGCGGACGGACGCGCAGGAGTTCAGCTGGGTCTACTTCCAGATCCTCCAGGCGACGGCGTCCGAAGAGGGGCTGACCGCCGAGGGTGAGTTCGAGATGCTGCAGCGGCTCGTGGCGCGCGGCATCCCGGTCGTGATCACCGACGAGGAGGGCGCGCCGACGAGCGTCCGCAATCTCCCGTTCGAGGCGGATCTCTCGGACGCCGACGACTACCGCCGGGTGCAGGAGTACGTCGAGGTGCTCGACGAGGAGAACCCGCCGCTGGTGAGCCCCGAGGCCGCGATGGAGGTCCATTACGGCGAACCCGCGTTCCTGCGCCGTCTCAAGTGGATTCCGTGGCTGCAGGCGCTGCTTCTGGTGACGGTCGTGGGCGCGGGTGCCTGGGTCGTTCGAACGAGCTACGCGGCGGAGCGCGAGCGCCTCTGGTCGGCGATGGCGCGGGAATCGGCGCACCAGATGGGAACGCCCCTCAGCTCGCTGGTCGGCTGGCTCGAACTGATGGAGGCCGATCCCGAAGCCCGCCGCGACGCGTCGCTGTACGGCCGCATGCAGGACGACGTCGATCGTCTCGAGAAGGTGTCACGCCGCTTCGAGCTGATCGGCCACGCGCCCCCGCTCTCCCCCGTCAGCGTGCACG
>CAZOEX010000047.1:0-11995 GCA_964578925.1 uncultured Gemmatimonadota bacterium
GGCGGCGACGCGAACTGGGCGGAGAACCTCACGCCGGAGGAGGTCCAGGCCGTGATGGAACAGTGGGGCGCCTGGTTCGAGCGGCTCGAGAAGTCCGGCAACCTGCGCAGCCCCGGGAACGCCCTGGCGCCCGGCGGCGCGGTGCTGACGGCGACCGACCAGGGGATCGAGACCGACCGCGCGCTTCCCGAGGTCAAGGAACTGATCGGCGGGTTCTCCGTCATCGCGGCCGACTCGCTCAACGAGGCGATCGAGATTGCCAAAGGCGGACCGTTCCTCGCCAACAACCCCGGGGGAAGCGTGACCGTCCGTCCGGTCCTCGAGATGGAGGGCTAGCCGTCTGAGCTAGGTGCCGGCTTCCCGGCCGCTGTCCATCGCCCGTCCGGCCTGCCGCTCGATGAGCTGGCGCTCGTGCGGGGTATTGGCCCCGTCGAGCGCCTCCTCGAGGAACCCGGCGGCGCGGTCGGGCTGGCCGGCCCGTCCGTACAGATTCGCGAGGGCCGCGACGACGACCGGGCTGTGCGGCAGGGCATCGACGGCTCTCAGCTCTTCCACCAGCGGAATCGCCTCCCGCGGTCCGCTCCGGTACGAGATGGCCACCGCGCGGTTGAGGCGGGTCATCGGCGACGGGGCCACCTCGAGGAGCCGGTCGTAGAGGTTGCAGATCGACGTCCAGTCGGTCTCGTCGAAGGTCCGCGCCTGGCAATGGCGGGCGGCGATCGCCGCTTCCAGATGGTACCGGCCGGCCCGCACCGTCTCCATCCCGGAGGACCGCCGAAGCAGCGCGAAGCCGTTGCCGATCAGCTCGCGGTCCCAAAGCGCTCGGTCCTGCTCGTCGAGCGGGACGAGGCGGCCCTCGTCGTCGAGGCGCGAGTCGAGGCGCGAGGCGTTGAAGCACATCAGCGCCAGCAGGGCGACCGTTCCACTGCTCGACACCGACGGCTCGTCCGCGAGAAGCTTCGTCAGCGACATCGCGTCGCGGCACAGCTCCCGCACGATCGGGTTCTCGCCCGTGGAGTGGAATCCCTCGTTGAACAGGAGATAGAGGACCGTGTGCACCGTCTCCAGCGCCTCCGGAAGGTCGTCCTCCGGCGGAAGTCCGAAGTCGTCCGCGTCCAAAGCACGGCGTGTCCGGTAGAGCCGCTTGCTGACCGCCGCCTCCGTGGTGAGCAGGGCCCGCGCGATCGCCGACACGCTGAGTCCGCACAGCGTCTTCAGGATGAGGGTGAGCCGGTTGGCCGGCGTGAGCTTCGGCCGGCAGCACATGAAGATCATCCGGAGCTGGTCGTCCCTGATCCATTCCTCATCGAACGCCTCGTCGACGGCGCGCGCCAGCGTCCATTCGCTGTCGAGGTAGATCTCGAGATCGGGCGCGAAGGTCCGGCGTGTCCGTTCTCGCCGAATGGTGTCGATCGCCCGGTTCCGGGCCGTCGTGAGGAGCCACGCCGAGGGGTTGTCCGGGATCCCGCCGTCCGACCACTCACCGAGCGCGGCGACGAACGCCTCCTGCAGGACGTCCTCGGCAAGCTCGAGGTTGTGCGCTCCCAGGATGCGGGTCAGGACCGAGATGAGACGAGCGGACTCCCGGCGGAAGAGGGCCTCGATCTCGGGGCGGGGGCCCGTCATAGGCGACGGGGGCACCGTTTGCACTCCACTGCCAGGTCCGGCGGGGCGAAGGGCGACTCCAGGGTCCCGATCACCCCTCGCCGATGATCGCCAACACCGCCGCGAGGCCCGGATCCTCGTTGGCGAAGTAGGCGTCCGACGACAGGCCGATCGGCACCTGCGGGGGAATCCACGGGCGCTCGTCGTCGGGGTCGGAGTCCTGCCAGTAACGGTTCGAGATGCTGCCTCGCACGCGGCTGTACGGGAGCACGAGCTCCGTCTCTTCTCCCGAGAAGTTGGGGCTCGAGGACGACGGCTCTCCCACGAACACGGCGTCCGTCCACCGCTCCACCCGGTTCAGGAAGTTCTGGGCTGCCGAGAAGGTGTTGCGTCCCGTGATCACGAAAATCCGCCGTCCGGGATCGCCGGCCTCCCACCAGACGAGCGTGCGGACCAGCGGCCGCAGCAAGCCGTTGTTGCCGCCGTTGTTGTGACGGACGTCCACGACGAGGTTTCTCGCCGCCGTGCGCTCGAACGCGTGGCGTAGCGTATCGGCGAACTCGGCGATCGACGGACCTTCCTCCCGGTCACGCACCTGGTTGAACTGCCAGTAGAGGGCGTCCGCGTCGGGAAGCGGCTCGAGCCAGTACTGCCGATCGACGTCTCGCAGGTAGAGGGGCCGATCGGACACTTCGGTGCCCTCGGGCGGTCGCAACTTCCGGGGGAACTCGTACTCTCCCGCCTCCAGCGCGACATCGTGCTCGCGGCCATCGCGGTCGCGCAACGTGAGCGTCGCGCGCGACAGGTCGTCCGTCGCCCCGAGAGCTTCGAGAAGGGCCGTGCGGCGCAGCGAAAAATGGACGCCGAGCCAGCGGACGGTCACGGAGTTGTCGTGATGGACGTACTCGTTCAGCGCGGCGAGGATCTCTTCGACGGGTCGCTCGCCGATCCGCAGCACTCGCGCGCCGATCCGCCGCCGGGCGTCCCCGGTCGCGTCGACGATGTGGAGCCCGTCGTCGAACAGGTAGAACAGGACGGGCAGGGCCGCCGACTCGAAGGCGAGCGGCGTGTCGTCCCCCGGACCGTAGATGCCCGTGTGTCCGTCATTCAGCAGCGTCATGAGCCGCCCCAGCTCGACGACGATCCGGTCGTTCGTGAGCGTCGGCACCCGTGCGCGCAAGTCGGCCGCGGCGGAATCGAAGGCCGCGGAGAAGGCCGGCCGGTCGGGGCCGGAGTGCATGCGGCGCGCCTCCGCCACGAGATGATCGATGTCGTGACGCCAGCCCTCGTCGCGCGTCAGGTTTTGCTCGACGTGTCCCGCCAGGCGAGCGAACCGCGGATCCTCACCTAGCCCGGAGAACGCGGGTTCGTCGCTCAGGCCGCCACGTTCGCGGCCCTCGGCCAGCGATCGCTCCAGCCAGGCGATCGCGGAGTCCGGTTGGCCCTCCTCCGCATGCAGGCGCGCCACGTGGTAGGTGAGCCAGTCTTCGAAGCGGAACCCGAGGTCGAGCGCCGAGCCGTACGCCTCGATCGCGGCGCCGCGTTGTCCGAGCTCCTCCCGGCTCCGTCCGAGCCGGTACCAGGTGAGCGGATCGTCGGGGAAGCGGTCCGCCAGCGAGGCGAGGAGCGGCGCCGCCTCACGGTACCGCTCCGCTCGATAGAGCCCTTCCGCCTTCCGGTGATCGGCGAAGTATGCGGCCGCCGTCTCGACGTTCGTGGGCTCCTGGGCCGTCGTCGGAACGGGCGACAAGGCGAGAAGGGCGATCGAACATGCCGCGACAGCCGTCGTCCATCGGTGCGTCCGACCGGTCTTGGAGGCGGCGCGAGAGCTCGTGCGTCCGTACGACATCAGGTCTCCCGTGATTCAGGCAGGTCCCGCTTCACTCTACGACGAGACAGCCGACCGGTTTCACGAGCGAGTGGTCGACAGCCGGTACCGGCCGCAGGCATCGGCTCCGTCATGGCACCTCGATTAGATCAGCTCAAATATCCTCGCGCTGGATCCGCAGGTTGATGTCGTACAGCGCCCGCATCGCCGCCGGGCCATACCACGGGTGCAGCTCCATCTCGAGCCAGCCGCGCTGGATCGCGGGGTCGGTCTCGGTGAGGGCCCGCGCCTCTTCGACCGACTCCACGTCGAAGATGTAGATGCCGCGCAGATCACCGTCGTCCAGGAACGGACCCGCCACGAGCAGGCTCTTCTCCTCCGCCATCCGCTTGATGTTGTCGAGGTGCGCGCGCTGGAGCTCGGCGGCGGTCGCGGAGTCTATGTCCGTGGCGGGGCCGGAGCGCAGGAAGGCGACGACGTACCGGGCCATCCCGTACTCGTCGGCCCCGAGCTCCGCCGCGAGCGCCGAGTCGTAGGTGGTTGCGGAATCCAGGGTGCGCGCCGCGGTGTCGGCGGCGGAGCCGTCGACATTCCCTCCCGGATCGTCTTCGCCAGCCTCGCCCGCGCCGCTGCAGGCGGCGGCGAGGCAGAACACGAGGGCGATGGCGACGCTGCGCCGCCGGGGCGTGAAACCGTGAAGTGTCAGATCGGGCATCGTATCAACTCCTCGACGTCGGATTGCGGCCGCGGACGATCTTTCAGCTTTCGTCCACCCGCTCGGATCCGTCGGCGCTCCACAGCTCGCTGCCGACCACGGCCGTGTGCTTCACGAAGTCGCGTCTGTCCATGACCCGGCCCGGGAAAGGTGAAGGAACCGTGGGACGGTCGACCGGGCACCAGTTTATGGGCCCTCGACGGCACGGGCCACCGGAGACGAGGCCCCGGATGTCGGAGGTCCTATCCGGTGAACGAGAGGCTGCCCGAAGAGACGAAGATCCGGAGTGTCCGTTCCAGCCGGATGGCGAGCCCCGGCTCACCGCATCTCCCACAGCACGTTCAGGATCTTCCACTCACCGTTCACGCGGACCAGGTGCATGTAATCGACCCACGGCCCGGCGTCCACCTTCACGCTCGCCGCCTTCCCGGTGACGTCGAGGATCGTCACGTCGGTCCGCCGCTCCTCCTCGGGCACCTCCTCCCCGAAGCCTCTGCGTGTGCCTTCGACGAGCTTGGTGGTTCCCATTCCGTCGATCCAATCGCGGCCGGTCACGTCGTCGGTCACGACGATCCGCTTCACGAGCTCCGGATGAAGCGCCCTCGACATTCGGTCCGGTTCACCGGCGAACCAGCCCTCGATGTAGTGGAGCGCGGTCGCGCGGATGGCCGCCGAGTCGGAGGCGGACGGGACGGTCGCCGGTTGCGCCCCCAGGTTGGACGTGGGGACGAGGCAGACGAGTAGGCCGAGGCACCAGGCGAGAGAACAACGCATCGCATGTCCTTTCGGAATCGACTTGCTTCCGGTTACGGGTTCGACGGGGCAGGTGGAATCGCCGGATGCGGCACCGGCGCACCGGGATCCACGACCGCGCGCCGGACCCTCCACAGCACGTCCTGGGCGAGACCGCCGGCGTCCACGTCTTCCGCGTTCGTCAATACTATGACACCGATATGCGCCTTCAGATCGATCAGCAGGAACGAGGTCTGATCGGGAAGCTCGCCGCCGTGGTAGACGAGGTGCTGACCGTTCGAGGTCTCCACCGCCCATCCGAGGCCGGAGCCTCCGCGCGACGGATCCATGACGAACTGGACCCGATGCATGTCACGGATTGCATCGGCCGAGAGCAGCGCCGGCTCCGCATCGAGATAGGGCGCTAGCTGCAAACGCACGAATCGGGCGAGGTCCACCACGGAGGAAGCCATGCCGCCGGCCGGGGTGGCGAACCCGAGGTCCCAGAAACCGGCCCTGGTCCGGGATCCGTCGGATCGCAACGGTCCATGTCCCCAGGCCGTGTGGTCCTCCGGCGAGGGATGAACGAGCGTGCGGCCCATGTCCAGTGGCTCGAAGATCCTTCGCTCGAGAAACTCGGCATAGGTCAGACCCGAGGTCTCGGCGACGACCTCTCCGAGCACGCCGTAGCCCAGGTTCGAATATGCGTTGCTCTCCCCGGGCGGCGACCGGAGGCGCTGATCCGGCAGGGCCCCGACGGCTTCCGCGCGTCCCGGCTGAAAGCCCCGCGAAAAATCCGTAAGGCGGCTGTCTCGCGGAAGGCCGGAGGTGTGGGTCAGCAACTGCCTGATGGTGATCGGCGCGTCTCCCGTCTCCGGCGGCCGGATGATCTCGAACCAGTCGAGATGCGCCTTCACCGGGTCGTCCAGGGCGAGTGCCCCCGCCTCCTCCTGCATTACCGCCGCGGTCGCCGTGAACACCTTCGTCACGGAGGCGATGCGGAACGGTGTCCGTGGATTCACCGGGGTGGAGTCATCGACGGCCATGATACCGTGCCCCGCCGCGAACACGAGAGAGTCGCCGCAGACGACACCGGCGGCCAGGCCCGGAATCGCCGCCGCGCCGCGACGAGCGTCAAGCATGTCGTCGATCCGCTCGAGCGCGTCGCCGAGGGCTGGTGCGTTCGGCGAGCATCGGGAGGTCGGGGCTTCATCGCGGCGTTCATAGCGGGCGATCTCGATCGGCGCCCCGGCGGCTGGGACCTCGAACCGCCGACCGTCCTCTCCCGCCGCATCTTCCGGATCCATTTCGATCAGGAAGATCGAGGGCTCGGAAGGATCCCAGCGCCCGAACCACGGCGCAGCGTTTCCGCTCCTCGCGATCTTCATCCCGTCGCGCAAGCCGGCCCGTGCGGCCGGACCGTCTGGCGTGACTCCCGTCACCTCGCCGTCGAGGAGCCACCGGAGCACGTCGAAGCCGGGGTCGAAGGCGGGGATCTCGCGAGTCCGAAGCTCGTACGCGGGCCCGAAGGCGTCGGGCTCGGGCCGCAGGGGAAGGCCGCCCTCGAGGTATCGCGCGACGTCCCGCTCCGCGTCCACGCCGAAGCGTTCGAAGATCCGCGTCAACTCCGCCATCTCGATCGTCCCGTCCCCGCCGCGCGCCGTCTCCAGCACGAGCCGGATCGGGTCGACGATCGACCGTCGGCCCCCGGACGCCCGAAGGATCCGAGCGTCCCAGTTCAATGCCAGGAGAGCCCCACGCACATAGTGCAGCCGGTGGTGGATCCCCGTGTAGCGACCCTCGCGGCCCGCCGTCTCCAGTTCGTCAAGCGTGAGCGTGGCGTAGGGTTGGTAGGCGAGGCGAACGAGGTCGTCGTTCGTTCGCTCGATCATCCGGGACCGCGACATGAGCCCCTGCTCGACGAGGGTCAGGCGCGACAGGTATTCGGTGAAGCCCTCATGGAACCATCGCGTACGGCTCTCCGCCGCATCCGGCACCTCCGCTTCGACGAGGCGCGCGCTGCGGGGCAGCCAGGTGTGGATCATCTCGTGGGCCAGCAGGCCCATCAGCTCGTCCCGAGAGGTCGACGCTTCGAGAAACGCGGTGAAGCCGTTGAGCAGCGGCGCCCCCGCTTCGAGGTCGTCGCGTTCGGTGATGACGATCGAGAAGAAGGGTCGATCGAAATCCGCGAACACCTCCCGCTGCCCGCACGCGATGCGGCCGGCGACGTCGAAGATCTCCTCGTCGCGAACGCCGAACTCCCCGTGAATGCCGACGACGATCGGCCGCCCCCGACAATCGATCGTCTCCGTGCGGTAGTCCCCACCGGCGATGACGCTGTAGTCAAGGTCGTAGTCGCTCGCGCGGACCTGGTGAGGGCCTTCACCGAGGCCGAACGAGCTGACCCAGGATCCGTCCCGGCCGGCTCGCTCGAGTACGACCTCTATGTCTCGAACGATATCGTGCTCGCCCTTCGACTCGCCGACCCGGGCCATCCACTGCGATCCGAAGAAATGGAAGTGATCCGTGTCGACGCTCGGGCCGAACGGCTTGAAGCCGGCGTTCGTAGGATCGTAGGCGACGGTGTAGGAGACCTCGATGGGGGCGTCCGGAGCGTGCGTCGCTTCGTAGACACCCGGGTCGCGCTCGGTGAGCTCCGTTTCCCGACCGGGCGTCACGTCGCGGATCCAGCGCCGCATCTCCGCCACGCCGAAGCGATCCTCGGGGAGCGCGAATCGGGTGGTGCCGTCGGATTCGCCGGATGTCGACACCGTGATTCGCAGATGCGTCAGGGAGTCCGTCGCGATCGGCCGTATGGAGTATCGAACCTGAGCGCCGAGTCCCCGAAGCGGCGCCAGGAGGACGATGAGGAGCAGGGCGATTGTCGGGTGAAGTCTCACGGCTGGTCGGTCTCCGGATCGAGTCGCGACGTCGGCTGATGCTAAACTATTAGCATTCATCCGTCAATCGCCTTCCAACCATCGACCGACGGGGAGCATCTGTAGGGGGCGAGCGCACGGCTGCCACTTTCGTAGCAGGAGACCCGCATGAATCACGTCGCTCGCCACGACCTCGGAATCGCCATCGGATCCTCGGTCATTCTTCCAGTCGCCGCCGCACTCGCCCTCGTAACTGCGCCCGCCCTCACCGCGCCCATCCCGCTCGCCGCGCAGTCCACCGGGCAGCAAGCAGCACCCGGCTCCGGGCGATCCGCCGATGCGCACGCCGAGGGCGTGCGAGCCGCCCACCTGCTCGGAGAAGCGCTCCAGCGGGAGGCGGCCCTCCCCGGGCTGGCCATCGCGGTCGGCAAAGGTGACCAGATCGTCTTCACCGAAGGATTCGGCGTCGCCGATCTGGAGACCCTGGCCCCCGTGACGCCGTTCACGCGCTGGCGTATCGGTAGCATCGGAAAGAGCCTCACCGCGGCCGGGGCGGTGCTTCTTGCGGAGCGCGGGCAGCTGGATCTGGACGCTACCGTGGCGGATGTGCTTCCTGCCTGGGCGAACCATCCGGGGGGCGTGGCCACCGTGCGCCAGCTCGCCGGTCACCTCGGCGGAATCCGCCACTACCGTGACGGGGAAGGAATCAGCCACACATTCTACGAAGACGTCACCGACGCCCTTGCGCTCTTCGCCGACGATTCACTGGTGGCCGTTCCGGGGGCGGAGTACAGCTACTCCACGCACGGATACACGCTGCTGAGCGCGCTCATCCAGAAGGCCGCCGGAACGCCGTTCCTCGACTGGATGGACGGTGAGCTGTTCCGCCCCCTGGGGATGCGACAGACTGGCCCCGACCTGGTCACGGCGATCGTGCCCGGCCGGGCTTCGTTCTACGAGTTCGACGACGGCCCGCTCGTCCACGCCCCCTTCACCGACAACAGCTACAAGTGGGCGGGAGGTGGCTTTCTCTCCACCCCGGAGGACCTGGTGCGCTTCGGTACGGCCCTCCTCCGCGGTCGTCTCCTCGAGCCCGCGGGGATGCGCAGCCTGTTCACCTCGCAGCGGACGAGCGCAGGCGAGGAAACCGGCTACGGGATGGGCTTCCGTCCCCGCGAAGATTGGCAGGGACGACGCGTCGTTCACCATGGCGGCAGCTCCGAGGGCGGGCGGGCCTTCCTGCTCCTGTATCCCGATCGCGACATCGTCGTGGCGATGGCTGCAAACCGCTCCACCGCTCCGCTGTTCGAAGAGGAAGCTCAGAGCCTCGCCCATTTCTTCCTCGACCATGGAGCCGGCGGCCCGTTCGAGATAGATGACGACATGGCCGGCGGCTGGAAGGTCGATGGGGTTCTCGGTGATGCGACCGTGAGCGGTTCCTTGCGGCTCTTCGCTACGGGCATTCGCGGGATTCTCGACTGGGGCGAAGATCGGGCGCCGATCCGCATCGTATTGGTCGACCGACATCATGAGGCCCTGCAGCTCTTCGGCGTCGGCCCCCACGGAGTGATGAACATGTGGCTCGAGCCCGTCGAGGCTGGCTGGGGCGGCCGCTGGGAATACCTTGGACGAGAAGGACGAATCGAGCTCGCCGCGACACCGACGAGGCGCTGACAAGCGACGTTCACCTCCAGGTCGAGGCCCCGACGACAGCGACGTCCGGCCGCTGTCCGAATGGGATGCCGCGACCCGCTGGCAGGGCGACCGCGCGGTCGGTCGCTTCGGAACTACGAGGGACGGCCTGTAAGTCCGGCGAGCAGGCGGCGGACAGTCGCCCGGTAGCTCTCCACGTCGAGCTCCGGTTCGTATGCTCTCTGCAGCTCGAGTCCCGCGAGCAGCGACACGATCACTCGCCCGACGGCCTCCGGGTCGACGTCGTCCCGAAGCCTGCCCGCGTCCGCCTCGGAGCGGATGAAATCCGCGACGGGCCCGGCCAGCCCTTCGAACGCCTCGCCGACGATCTCCCGTCCCTCCGGCCGGTCGAGCATCTCGGCCCAGAGCCGAACGTCGAGTCGCACGGAATCCGTCGCTCCCTCGGCGCCGAGTTCGCCCATGAGTTCGAAGACCAGGTCCGCGAGCGCTTCCGCTCCGCGACCCCCTTCCAACCGGCTGAAGGTGTCGGACCGCCGGGCCGCGCTCTCGGCGGCCAGGGCACGCACGAGCGCCTCCTTGTTGTCGAAGTAGCTGTAGAGCGCGCCCGCGCTCAGGCCGGCGGTCACGGCGATGTCCTGCATCGTCGCTCCGTGCAGCCCGTCGCGCGCGAAGCAGCGGAACGCCGCGGTGAGAATCTCGCGGCGGCGGGCCTTCACGTGGGCGTCCGTGACTCGCGGTGTCACCTGGTCTCCTTGCTATAATGAACGACTATTCATTATACTGAATACACATTCAATATTAGGACGAGATGGTGGAAGCACAAGGAGATCGACATGACGACGCTGAAGAGTGGCGTGGGGACACTGGCCGTCGCCCTGTGTCTCGCGACGCCGGGGGCCGTCGAGGGGCAGAAGGTGGATTGGGTGGAAATCGACGAGACGGTCGAGAGAATCCGGGAAGAGATCGGCGTGCCCGGGATCGCGCTTGCGGTCGTACGCGGCGATTCGGTCGTTCACTCCCGGGGCTACGGTGTGCGCGAGATCGGGCGACCCGAGCCCGTCGACACCGGCACGGTCTTCGCCATCGGATCGGCCACGAAGGCCTTCACCGCCACGCTGCTCGGGATGCTGGTCGGCGAGGGTCGGCTCGGGTGGGATGATCGGGTCGTCGACAGGTTGCCCGGCTTCTCGCTGCACGATCCGGCCACGACCGCCCGCCTCACCGTCCGTGATCTTCTCGCTCACCGCAGCGGTTTGCCGCCGGCGAACCTCATGTGGCTCACCCGACCGGTCGATCCGGATACGCTCCTCCACCGTCTGCGGTGGCTCGAGCCGGCGGCGGGCATTCGTTCGACGTTCACCTATCAGAACCTCCTCTATCTCGCGGCCGGCCGGATCGCCGAGGAGATCACGGGCCGAAGCTGGAGCCGGCTCGTCACCGGGCGCATACTCGAGCCCCTGGGCATGGCGACGACGTCGACGAGCGTCGACTCGCTGGCCGGGCGGCGCAACATCGCGGTGCCGCACGTCGCGGCCGACGGAACGACCACGACCGTTTCGTACCGGGACCTGGACCACGTCGGACCGGCGGGTTCGATCAACTCGAACGTCGCGGACCTCACGCGCTGGCTGCGCTTCCTGCTCGCGGGGGGCGAGTGGAACGGCGAGCCGCTCATCGGTGAGGAAGCCTTCGGCGAGACGACGGCCCCGCAAATGGTGGTGCCGGCCGACCCGGTCATGCGTGCCTTCCATCCCGCGGCTCGCTTGCAGACCTACGGCATGGGGTGGTTCATCACGGACTTCCACGGCAGGACCCTGCTCGCCCACGGCGGCGGCATCGACGGCATGAGCGCCCTGGTCGCCTGGGTGCCGGAGGAGGGCCTGGGCGTGGCGATCCTGTCGAACCTCCAGGCTCGTTCGCCCGCCTGGATCTTCGGAATCCTCTACGGCGTGCTGGACCCGGTCCTGGGCGTCGAGCGGACGGACTGGCGTGGTCCGGCGGCGTCCCTCGACAGCATGCTCGCCCGGATGACCGTGAGCGCCGCGCCCGAGCGCGTCGCGGCTACGGAGCCGTCGCTTCCGCCGGCGCGGTTCGCCGGCACGTACGCCGGCCGCGTTCTCGGAGAGGCGCAGATCGAGGTGACCGAGAGCGGCGAGATCGTGTTCGAGCACGGCACCCTGACAGGGACCCTCGAGCACTGGCACCACGATACCTTCCGCGTCCGGTGGAACGACACCGCCTGGCGAGCCGCGGCCGGTGCCGGGTGGATCACTTTCCGCCTGGGCCGTAGCGGAGACGTCGAGTCGCTCGAGCTCGTCGCCCTGCCCGGCGAGAGCCGGACGCTGCGTCGGGTGGGGAACGGGTCTCCCGAATGGCCCCTGAGGTAGATCGACTTGCGCCACGCCCGCCGTGTGATACATTTGTATCCGATACAGATGTATCATTCATGGGCCCGACACTTCGGCGCCGCGACGCGAGTGGCATGGACCGGCTCCTGAGAGGACGCGAGGCAGCACATGGAACGACAGGTCTGGCCCCCGGAGGGCGTGAGCGGACGCGAGCGCGAGATCCTGGACATCATCT
>CAZOEX010000048.1:0-11756 GCA_964578925.1 uncultured Gemmatimonadota bacterium
GCGAGATCAGCCGGAACATCAAGCGGTACTTGATGCTCAAGACGCTGATCAGCCTGGCCACCGGCGTCCTCGTCACGGTGTGGCTGCTCGTTCTGGGTGTCGACTTTCCCGTCCTCTGGGGGACGCTCGCCTTCCTGCTCAACTACGTGCCGAACATCGGTTCGCTGATCGCGGCCGTGCCGGCGGTTCTGCTCGCGTTCCTGCAAATGGGTTTCGGCGGGGCCTTCCTGACCGCGCTCGGATATCTCGTCATCAACATGGTGCTGGCCAACTTCATCGAGCCACGGGTCATGGGGGAGGGAGTCGGTCTGTCCACGCTCGTCGTATTTCTCTCGCTCGTGTTCTGGGGTTGGGTTCTCGGACCGATCGGCATGTTGCTCTCCGTGCCGCTCACGATGATCGTCCGGATCCTGCTGGACGCCATGGACGAGACCCGCTGGCTGGCCGTGCTGCTCGGGCCGCGGCAGGCCGAGACGGCCACGGTCGAGTAAGGCCGCTCCGCCGTGCGCGAAGACCTGGTTCGGCTGTTCGAGGAGACGTTCGGCGAGCCCCCGAGAGCGGTGGTCGGCCTGGCCGGCGACGGCTCGAATCGCTCCTACCGGCGCCTCCTGCGGGAGTCCGGCCGCCCGGTGGTCGGGGTCATCGGCCCCGATCGGGACGAGAACCGTGCCTTCCTGGAGTACACCCGCCGCTTCCGCGCCGCTGGCCTTCCCGTACCGGAACTGTATGCCGTAGATGAAGATGCGGGCGTCTACCTGATCGAAGATCTTGGGGACACGACGCTGTTCGACGCCCTCGACGAGGCCCGGGCCGGCGTCTCCCGGGGAGGGAACGGGGACGCTGCGGAGACGACGAGCGGATTTCCGGTTTCGTTGCTCGAACCGTACGAGACGGTGATCCGCACGTTGCCCCGCTTCCAGGTCAAGGGGCACGCGGTCGTCGACTACGCCGTCGCCTACCCGCACGCGGAGTTCGGCCGGCAGTCGATCGCCTGGGACCTCAACTACTTCAAGTATCACTTCCTGAAGCTCGCCCACGTGCCGTTCAACGAGGCCCGGCTGGAGACCGACTTCGACACGCTGACGGAGTTCCTGCTCACGGCCGAGCGAGATGTCTTCCTGTACCGGGATTTCCAGTCGCGCAACGTGATGGTCACGCCCGAGGGACCGCGCTTCATCGACTACCAGGGCGGACGCAGGGGCGCGCCGCAGTACGACATCGCCTCGCTGCTCTACGATGCGAAGGCGGACATCCCGCCCGAGCTCCGCGAGCGCATGCTGGGTTGGTACATCGAGGCGCTTTCCGCCTACCGCCCCGTCGATCGGGCCGAGTTCGAACGGCTCTATCGCGGGTACGTCCTCGTGCGAATCATGCAGGCGCTCGGGGCGTACGGGTACCGCGGCTTCTTCGAACGCAAGCCCCGCTTCCTGAAGAGCGTCCCGTTCGCGGCCCGGAACCTCGAGCATCTCCTCGAGCGCGGCCTCCCGATTTCGCTCCCGGAACTCGAGCAGGTCTTCGGCCGGATCGTCGACACCTGGGCGGGCGGAGGAGAGGGTCCGGAGGACGGCGCGGCGCTGACCGTCCACATCCGCAGCTTCAGCTATCGGCGCGGCTATCCCGAGGACCGATCGGGGCATGGCGGCGGTCACGTCTTCGACTGCCGGGCGATCGAGAATCCGGGACGGCGGAGTGAATACCGCCAGCTCACCGGGCTCGACGAGCCGGTACGCAGCTACCTGGCCGAGCTTCCCGCGGCACAGACGTTTTACGAACGAGCCGCGGCGCTCTGCCGGGCGCAGCTCGACGAGTACCGGCACCGGGGCTTCGAGCACTTCGCGGTCTCCTTCGGCTGCACGGGAGGACAGCATCGCTCGGTCTACTTCGCCGAGCGGCTCGCCGAGGAGCTTCGCGAAGGGTACCCGGACGTACGCGTTCGGCTCGAGCACCGGGAGCGGCACACCTGGCCGCGACGTTCCGAGGAATGAGCTTCGACGCTATGGTGCTGGCGGCAGGCTACGGCCGGCGGCTTCGGCCCCTGACGGACGAGAAGCCGAAGGCGCTCGTCGAGGTCGGTGGCCTGACCCAGCTCGAGAGGACGCTCCGGGCGCTCGAGTCGGCCGGAGCCGACCGGATCGTCGTGAACGCGCACCATCACGCCGACCAGGTGGAGGTGGCGATCGATGGCCGAGACGGACGTGCCGACGTGCTCGTCTCGAGAGAGGAGCCGCGTCCGCTGGAAACCGGTGGCGGGCTGCGGCATGCCCGGGCGCTCTTCCGGGGCGACCGGCCGATCCTGGTGCACAACGTGGACGTCATCACGTCGATCGACCTGGCCGGCCTCGCGCGACAGCACGCGGAAGCCGAGAACGAACCCCTCGCCACCCTGGCCGTCCACGAGCGCGCCGCGTCCCGCTATCTCCTCTTCGACGACATTGGATTGCAGGGACGGCTCGACGTCCGAAGCGGCACCCGGGAGGACGCCCGCGAGCCGCGGGGGAAGATAAGGCGGCTCGCCTTCAGCGGCGTGCACGTCGTGGCCCCGGCGGTCTTCGGGCGCATGGGAGACGCCGCGGCGTTCTCGATCATCGACCTCTACCTGCGTCTCGCGGGCGAGGACGTCAGCATCCGCGGGCTCGACGTCGGGGATGCACTGTGGCTGGAGATCGGAACGCCCGAGCGGCTCGCCGCCGCCCGGGCGCGCATCGAGGAGGTGGAGGGAGAGAAGGACGGCTGAGCCCCTCGTGTACCCGCGGTTACCGGTTACCGCCGCGTACCGTCCGATGCGTCGGGGTTCCCGATGTTGGCCTTCACCTTCCAGGTCCCGTCGTCCTGCCGCGTCCAGACCGTCAGATAGGTTCCCGTCTCCGACATCGGCGCGGCGTCGCCCTTCGCCCGAATCTCGTAGTGTCCGACGGTATAGCCCAGATCGCCCGACTCGGCGACTTCGGCGTAGTTCGGCTCCCACGTGAAGTCGAGGGTGGTGTCGGCGAAGAAGGGAAGCATGGTGCGCCGGATCCCCTCGCGGCCGATGTATGATTCTCCCCCCGCCACCATGCGGCCCGATGGCGCGAAGCCGCCGACCCAGCCCGACAGGCCGTGTTCGGCTACGGCCCGGGCAAACGCCCGATCCGCCGCGATCAGCTCGGCTTCCAGGGCGCGACGCGCGGTGCCGTCGGAACCGTCGTTCGCCGCATCGGCCTCCGCGCCCGAATTCGTCGCAGTGCCCGGCCCTTCGGTGTCCGCTTCGGCGCATCCCGTGAGGGCGACGAGCAGTGCCAGACCAGAGATCCAGCGAGTCACTGTACTTCCTCCGTGTGGACGAGGGAATCTGTTCTCTCGGGGCGCACCGGCGAGCGTCGCCGCTCCCCGTCTTTCTTGAACGGCGATAGATACGCCTCGCGCGGACGAAGGGCAACGTCCCGACCCGTTGACACATCGGGTGCCGCGTACCTATCTTCGCCGCCTACAATTCGGAAAGTGGAGCAGCGTGCTCCCACCTTTCGGCGTGCCGCGCGGTTCGCGGGCACAGCCGCCGGGTACGTACCGAACACCGGCCCCTCGTGGAGCCGGTGTTTTGTGCTGTCGCCCGGTCGGTCCGCGCCGAACCGGGCGTCGTCGTATCCGGCCGCCGCGTTTCGGTCCGAGGATCGAGAAGCGGCCGGCATGAACCAGTTCGGAAAGAGGGGTTGTGAGCCAGGAAGACCTGCGCGTAAACGACAGAATCAGGATCAGTCCGGTCCGTCTCATCGACCAGGACGGAGAGCAGATCGGGATCGTCGCGACCGACGAAGCCCGCGACATCGCCTTTGAAGCGGGGCTCGACCTCGTCGAGGTGGCCCCCAACTCGCGGCCGCCGGTCTGCCGGATCATGGACTACGGAAAATACAAGTACGAGCAGGCTCGAAAGGCCAAGGAAGCGAAGAAGAAGCAGCACACGATCACCGTCAAGGAGATCAAGCTGCGGCCGAAAATCGAAGAGCACGACTACGGCTTCAAGATGCGGCACGCTCGCCGCTTCCTGGACGACGGAGACAAGGTGAAGTTCACCTTGCGCTTCCGCGGACGAGAGATGACCCATCCGGAGCTGGGCGAGCGGGTGCTGGAGAAGATCAAGGAAGACCTCGGCGACACGATCGTCGTCGAGTCCGACATTCGGCGGGAAGGGCGTACGATGACGATGCTCGTCGCCCCGCAGACGTGAAGAGACTGTAGCGCAGAGGTAGAAGGGGAGACTCGGAGATGCCGAAGCAGAAGACGAACCGGTCGGCCGCGAAGCGGTTCAAGAAGACCGGTACGGGAAAATACAAGCGTCGCAAGGCCTATACGAGCCACATTCTGACGAAGAAGAGCTCGAAGCGGAAGCGGAAGCTACGCAAGCCCGCGCTCGTCTCGAAGGCCGACGAGAAGCGTGTGAAGCGCCTGCTGGCCGGCGGCGGTTGAACGACGGGAGATAGCTGAACCATGGCACGTGTGACGAGCAGCGTCGCGCGCAACAAGCGCAAGAAAAAGATCCTGAAGGCGGCCCGCGGACAGTTCGGCGCGCGGTCGAAGCTCTATCGTACGGCGAAGAACGCCGTCGAGCGCGGGTGGGCCGACGCCTACGCGCACCGACGGCGCAAGAAGCGGGATTTCCGCAGGCTGTGGATCGCCCGGATCAATGCAGCCAGCCGCCAGCACGACCTTTCCTATTCGCGCTTCATGCACGGCTTGAAGCAGGCAGGCGTGGGGGTGAACCGGAAAGTGCTCGCCGATCTGGCCATCCGCGAGCCCGAGGCGTTCGCCGAGCTGGCCCGGGTCGCCAAAGAGCACGTCGGCTAGCCTGCCTTCGATGGCATCCGACGGCGGGTCCCTCGCGGACCGCCTGCGGGAGATTCGCGACGGGGGGCTGGCCGCGTTCGAGGCGGCGTCGGACGCCGACGAGCTGGAAACGGCGCGGGTCCGCTGGCTCGGTCGTAGCGGCGCCCTCTCCGACGCGATGTCGGGCATCGGCGACGTCGAGCCGGCCGAGCGTCCGGCGACCGGCCGGCTCGCCAACGAGGTCAAGTCCGCTCTCGAAGAGGCTTACGAGGCGCGCGAATCCGCGCTGGCGGCCTCCGAGAGGACGGCCGAGCGGGGAGGGCGAGATCTCACCCTGCCGGGTCGTCGCGAATGGCCGGGGGGCGCCCATCCGGTCACGCAGGTGATCGACGAGATCTGCGAGATCTTCGCCGAGCTGGGCTTCACCCGGGCCGCCGGCCCCGAGATCGAGACCGACTGGCACAACTTCACCGCCCTCGGCATACCGCTCGATCATCCGGCGGCCGACGAGCACGATACGTTCTGGCTCGACGACCACGTCGTACTCCGGACCCACACCTCTCCCGTGCAGGCCCGCGTGATGCAGGCCGGAGAGCCGCCGATCCGCGTCGTGGCACCCGGCCTCTGCTACCGCCGCGATCCGTTCGACGCGTCGCACGCGCCCGCCTTCGAGCAGATCGAGGGGTTGGCCGTCGACGAGGGAATCGATTTCGTCGAGTTCCGCGCGGCCATCGACTTCTTCGTGCACCGCTTTTTCGGCGCCGGTACGCGGACCCGCTTCCGGGCTTCGTACTTCCCGTTCACGGAGCCCTCGGCCGAGGTCGACGTGACGTGCTTCCTCTGCGAGGGCTCGGGATGCTCGGCCTGCAAGCGGACCGGTTGGATCGAGATCATGGGGAGCGGCATGGTCGACCCGGTCGTGTTCGAGGAGTGCGGCCTGGACCCGGAGCGCTACACGGGCTACGCCTTCGGCATGGGTCCCGCGCGCATCGCGATGCTCCGATACCGGATTCCCGACATCCGGCTCCTGTACGAAGGGGACATGCGCTTCCTCGGCCAGTTCGCCTGATGGATTTCGCCCGATGAACGTCTCCCTCAACTGGCTGCGCGCGCTGGCCCGCGGCCTCGACGAGCCGCCGGCCGAGCTGGCCCGCCGCCTCAGCCTGCAAGCCGTGGCGGTCGACCTGGTGGAGCCGCTCGGCGAAGAGCTCGCGGGCGTGATCGTCGGCCGGGTCGTCTCGGTGGACGAGCACCCCGACGCAGACCGCCTCGTCCTCTGTCGCGTCGATGCCGGCAGCGGCGAAGAGCTCGATGTGGTATGCGGCGCCCCGAACGTGGTCGAGGGAGCCCGCTATCCGTACGTGCCCCCGGGCGCGACGCTGCCCGGCGGCTTCGAGATCTCGAAGCGGAAGATCCGGGGCGTGGTGAGCCACGGGATGCTCTGTTCCGAGAAGGAGCTGGGCCTCGGCCGTGACGCGGCGGGGATCATGCGCCTGGCCGACGATCTCGAACCCGGCATCCCGCTGACGTCCGCGCTCGAACTGCCCGACACCCGCTTCGTCCTGGATCTCACGCCGAATCGGGTGGATCTCGCCTCCCACGTCGGCGTCGCCCGTGAGCTCGCGCCCCGCGGTGTGGACGACATCGAATTGCCGTCCTTCGGGACGAGCTGGACGCCGGAGTGGATCGACGGGCACGATTCCGCCGAGGCAGCCGGTGTCCGCGTGACCATCGAGGACCACGCCCGTTGCTTCCGCTACCTGGGCGCCGTCGTGCGCGGCGTGCGCATCGGGGCGTCGCCGGAATGGCTGCGCGCCCGGCTCCGCGCCGCCGGCGCACGTCCGGTCAACAACGTCGTGGATGCGACGAACTACGTGCTGATCGAGCTGGGGCAGCCACTGCACGCCTTCGATCTCGACCGGCTCGAGGGACCCGAGATCCGGGTCCGCGCCGCCGAGGTGGGCGAGGCGCTGACGACCCTCGACGGGGCGGGTCACGAGCTCGACCCGTCGATGACCGTCATCGCCGACGCCCGACGGCCCGTGGCGCTCGCCGGGGTGATGGGTGGCGAGGAGAGCGAGGTGACCGGAGGGACGGTCGACCTGCTACTGGAGTGCGCCGCCTTCGACCCCGCAGCCACCCGGCGCACGGCAGCGGCGGCGGGACTTTCGACGGACGCCTCGTACCGCTTCGAACGCGGAATCGACGAGGGAGGGCTCGAGCTCGCCCTGCAGCGCTGCGTGGAGCTGATTCTCGCAGCAGCGGGCGGCGAGGCGGAGCCGGAGGCGATCCGGACCGGACGTCCGCCCGTCGATCCGATCGACGTGACGGTTCGCACCGCCCGGGTCCGGAAGCTGCTCGGGCTGCGGCTCTCACCCGATCAGATGGCCGAGCTGCTTCGGCCGCTCGGGTTCCCGACGGAGGTCGCCGGTGGTGAGGGGAGCGAGTCGACACTGGAGGTTCGGGTGCCTACCTGGCGCACCGACGTGACCCGCGAGGTCGACGTCATCGAGGAGATCGCCCGCCGCTACGGCTACGAACGGTTCCCCCGGGAGTCGCGCGCCATCCGGCCGTCGAGCGTGCCGACCGACGAGACGTGGCCCCGCCGTCGGGCCGTTCGGCACCTGATGGAGAGCCGCGGTCTGTACGAGGCCCGCGGCCTGCCGATGGTGCCGGAGAGCCGAACCCGGCCCGACCACGTGACCCTGCTGAACCCGCTGTCGGCGACCGAGTCGGTGCTGCGGACCGACCTGGTCCCTCCGCTGCTCGACCGTGTGGAGCACAACTTCGCCGAAGGGCGCCGCGACGTCCGCCTCTACGAGATCGGGACCGTCTTCGCCCACGACGAAGAGGAACGCGGCCCGGAGGGACGGGAAGCCTACCTGGAGGAGGCGAGGGTCGCGCTGGCGCTCACCGGTGGGCGCCGGCCCGAGCACTGGAGCGGCCCGACGCCGGATGCGGACCTGTGGGATCTCCGCGGGCTGGCCGAAGAGGTCGTCGAGCGGCTCGTGCCGTCGAGCGAGCTGCGGCCGGCGGATCCGTCCACCCTCACCGGGCCCGAACCGGGCCGGCCCGGCCTCGGGACCGGCTGGCTAGCGGACGACGCGTTCGCCATCTTCGACGGAGAGGCGCTGGTCGGCGTGGCCGGCCGGGTGCGCGCGGAAGCGCTGGACGCGCCCCCGTGGGCCGGCGAGCTGTTCGCCATGGAGTTTCGGCTGGATGCCGTCACGACGGGGGAGACGCCACGCCACGAACCGCGCCCCGCATACCCCGCGGTGAACCGTGACCTGGCGCTGCTCGTATCTTCCGGCGTGACGGCGGCCATGATCGAGGCGGCTGTGCGCGCGGTGGCGTCCGGGGAGCTGGTTGCACTTCGACCGTTCGACGTGTACGAGGACGAGGAACTGGGCGAGGGCCGACGCAGCGTCGCCTGGCGGTTGGTATTTCGCGCGGCCGGCCGGACGCTGACCGACGACGAGGTCGACGAGCAGGTCGACCGCATCGTCTCGCATCTCACGGAGGAGCTGGATGTCCGAGTCAGAGACGCCTGACGCCGCGACGCTCGCCCGGGAGCTGGAGTCCCTGGAGCGTGCCGTGGGTGCCCTGCTGGAGGAACTCGACACGCTGCGGTCTCGCGTCGCGTCGGCCGAGGACCGAAGCGGGAAGCTCGAGGAGACGCTGGAGGCCTCGGGAATCAAGCCGGGCGAGTCGGCCGATCTCGAAGAGCGCCTGACCGAACTTACCCGTGAGAACGAGCATCTGCGCGAAGTCATCGGCGAGGCGAGGAAGCGGGCCGATCGAATTCGCAGCCGACTCATCGTGATGGAGGACGAGTCCGCCTGATGAACGAGCCGACCAAGAAGCCCGTCCGGGTGACGATCTTCGGCGAGGAATACGCGCTGCGCTCGGAGATGGGCGAGGCGTACACCCGCGCCTGCGCCGAGCACGTGGACGACCGGGTCCAGGCCGTTCACGTCTCCGGCCACATACCCGAGACCCACAAAGCAGCCATCCTGGCCGCCATGCAGATCACCGACGAGCTCTTCCAGGAGCGCGAAGACCGCGCCGAGCTGGCCACCTCGGTGTACCGGCGGATCGGTGATCTGAGGCGCCGCATCGAATCGGCGCTCGATCGGGGCGCCGAGCAGGGCGAACTCGGTTCCTAGGCGGCCGTGGATCGCTTGCGGCCTCTCGCGAAGGCCGGCAGTTTGCCGAAGGGAAAATCGTCAGCCGGGAGTGTGAATTCGGCGGTCACCTGAACATACCTGCGAGTCCCGACGGAATACCTGGACTCGAGGCGAGCGCCATCGACCGGCGGTGACGGCTCCCGCCGGTTTTTTTGTGCCCGCTGATTACGGGCGTTCGTTGGACTGACCGGGGCGCGCCGCGCGGCGCCTCCGTAACGATAGATACAATGGAGTTCGCGCATGGACCCCCTGTTGATGCTCGGCCTCGGCGCAGGTGCACTGCTGATCGGCCTGGTGGTCGGGGTCGGGCTGGAACGGATGCTCGATCGACGCCGGGTCGACGGTCGACGGGCCACGGCTCGTGCCGAAGTGCAGGGTATTCTCGACACGGCGGAGCGGGAAGCCGAGAACATCCGGAAAGCCGCGGCGCTGGAGGGCAAGGAAGAAGGGTACCGGCTTCGTGACGAGCAGCTCGCGGAGGCCGAAGCGCGCCGCGCCGAGTTCGAGAAGCTCGAGCAGAGCCTCACCGATCGGGAGGAGAATGCCGATCGGAAGGCCGAGCTGCTGGACGAACGCCAGGAGCGGCTGAGCAGGCGCGAGGAAGAGCTGACCGCCCGGACGCGACGGCTCGACGAACGCGAGGAACGGCTGGACGAGCGCTCCTCCGAGCTCGACCGGGAGTACGAGAAACTGGCCGGGCTCTCCGCCGAAGAAGCCCGAGAGTCGCTGATCACCCGCATCGAGGACGAGGCGAAGGCCCAGGCGGCCCAGCACGTCCGCGACATCCGGGAGCGCTCCCGGCGCGAGGCCGAGCGCGAGGCGAAGAAGATCATCGCGACGTCCGTGCAGCGGCTCGCCGTCGACCACGCCTCCGAGATCACGGTCTCCGTCGTCCCGCTCCCGAGTGATGACATGAAGGGCCGAATCATCGGTCGGGAGGGCCGCAACATCCGCGCGTTCGAGGCGGCGACCGGGGTCGACGTCGTGGTGGACGATACGCCGGAGGCCGTCATCCTCTCCAGCTTCGATCCCGTGCGGCGGGAGGTGGCGCGCCTGGCGATGGAGCGGCTGGTCGCCGACGGCCGCATCCATCCCGGCCGGATCGAAGAGATGGTCGAGAAGGCCGGCGACGACGTGAAGGACGAGATGCGGGAGGCGGCCGAGGAGGTCCTGTACGAGCTCGGCATCCACGACCTGTCGACGCAGCTCGTAGACGTGCTCGGCAACCTGAAGTTCCGCACGAGCTACGGGCAGAACCAGCTCAGCCACGCCCGTGAGGTCGCCCTGCTGGCCGCGAACATGGCGGCCGAGCTGGACCTCGACGGGGCGCTCTGCCGGCGGATGGGACTTCTGCACGACATCGGCAAGGGACTGACGCACGAGCAGGAAGGCAGCCACGTCGACATCGGCTACGACCTGTGCAAGAGGGCGGGCGAGTCGGACGCGGTTCTGAACGCGATCAAGGCGCACCATGGCGAAGAGCCGGCGCGCTACCCCGAGACCTTCCTCGTGACGGCCGCCGACGCGATCAGCGGGGCGCGACCCGGGGCCCGGCGCGAGTCGTTCGACCTCTACGTGAAGCGGCTCGAGAAGCTGGAGGAGATCGCCCGGTCGCACAGCGGGGTGCAGAAGGTCTATGCGATCCAGGCCGGCCGTGAGATTCGCGTGATGGTGACCCCCGATCAGGTGGACGACGACGAGATGTCGAAGATCAGCGAGCGGACCGCGCGCCGTATCGAAGAGGAGCTCCAGTATCCCGGACAGATCAAGGTCGTCGTGGTCCGGGAGGCGCGCTCCGTGAACTTCGCCCGCTGAGACGCTCCGAACCCGGACACGATACGAGAGGAGACAGCATGGCCGGCCGGATCATCGACGGAAAGGCGATCGCCGCGAAGGTGCGCGAAGGCGTTCGCGAGCGCGCCGAAGAGTTGAAGGGGGAGGGGATCGAGCCCTGCATCGCCGTGCTGCTCGTCGGGGACGACCCGGCCTCGAGCGTCTACGTCGGGATGAAGCAGCGAGCCGCCGACGAGGTCGGCATCCGATCGATCGACCGGCGCCTGCCCGCGACGGCATCCCAGGAAGAGATCCTGGATGTCGTCGACGGCTGGAACGCCGACCCGTCGGTGCACGGGATCCTCGTGCAGCTTCCACTGCCGGATCACGTGAACGAGCGGACCGTCATGGAGCGGATCCGCCCCGAGAAGGACGTGGACGGCTTCCACCCGGTGAACGTCGGCCGCATGACGGGCGGTGACCCGGATGCCTTCCGCCCCTGCACGCCGGCCGGGGTGCAGGTCATGCTGAAGCACATCGACTGGGATCCGGAGGGAAAGCACGCCGTGGTCGTCGGCCGCTCGAACATCGTCGGCCGGCCGATGGCGACGATCCTGTCCCAGAAGGAGCCCTACGCGAACGCGACCGTGACGATCGCCCACAGCCGGACGGCGGACCTGGGCGCGATCACCCGCCTGGCCGATCTGCTCGTCGTGGCGGTCGGCCGGGCGGAATCCGTGACGGCCGACATGGTCTCCGAGGGCGCCGTCGTGATCGACGTGGGGGTGAACCGGGTCGACGATCCCACCCGCGACAAGGGCTATCGGCTCGTCGGCGACGTCGACTACGAGGGCGTGCGCGAGAAGGCGTCGTGGATCACGCCCGTGCCCGGCGGGGTCGGGCCGATGACCATCGCGATGCTGCTCCGCAACACGGCGACCGCCGCGACGCGGATCGGCGCGACCGAGAGCGTCGCCGCAGAATGAGTCGGGACGCCAC
>CAZOEX010000049.1:0-11502 GCA_964578925.1 uncultured Gemmatimonadota bacterium
CTCGAGGCGATGGAGGAGGGGCAGATCACCTTGGGCGACAGCACCTTCCTGCTCGACGAGCCGTTCATGGTGCTGGCGACCCAGAACCCGATCGAGCAGGAGGGCACCTATCCGCTGCCGGAGGCCCAGGTCGACCGCTTCATGCTCAAGGTGAAGGTCGACTATCCGGACCGTGAAGAGGAGCGCGAGATCCTTCGCAGGATCGTGGTGGAGGAGCTCGAGCCCCTGGCCCCCGTGGCCACGCCCGAACACATCATGGCGGCCCGCGCGATGCTGCCCGACATCCGGGTGGACCGCCGGGTCGAGGACTACATTCTCGATCTGGTTCGGGCCACCCGGAACCCGGCGGAGAAGGACGAGGAGCTGACGGGCTGGATCGAGGTCGGAGCCTCGCCCCGGGCGACGATCTACCTGGGGCGGGCAGCGCGGGCCCAGGCGTTCATCGAGGGCCGCCCCTTCGTCCTGCCCGAGGACGTGCACGCCCTGGCCCTCGACGTCCTCCGCCACCGGGTCGTGATGACCTTCGAGGCGGAGGCCGAAGAAGTCACGCCCGACCAGGTCGTGCGGCGGCTGCTCGAGGTCGTCCCGGTTCCCTGATGGGACTCGGGCTGCTCCGGGGCCGACGTCCCGCCCCGCCTCCCCCCGACGTAGAGGTGGGTGAACTCGTGCGCCGCCTCGAAATCCGCGCGCGAAAGCTGATGGAGAACCGGGCTCTCGGCGCCTACGAGGCCGTCTTCCGCGGCCACGGGATCGAGTTCGCCGAGGTGCGCGAGTACGAACCGGGCGATCCGTTCAATGCGATCGACTGGAAGGTGACCGCGCGAATGGGCCGACCGTTCGTGAAGCGCTTCGTGGAGGAGCGGGAGCTGAACGTGCTTCTCGCCGTGGACGTCTCCGGATCGGCCGCTTTCGGCACCCGGACGCGCACGAAGCGAGGGCTCGCCACGGAGATCGCCGCTCTCCTCGGACTCGCGGCGACCCGCAACAACGACATGGTCGGGCTGATGTTGTTCAGTGATCGGGTGGAGAGCTACCTGCGACCCCGCCGCGGCCGGCAGCGCCTCCGCCGCCTCCTGCACCAGCTGGTGACGGCGGAACCCGAAGGCACCGGTACGGACATCGGCCTCGCCCTGCGCACGGCGGGCCGGGTCCTGAAGACCCGCTCGCTCGTCTTCGTGCTCTCGGACTTCCGCGACGCCGACTTCGACCGCGATCTCGCCGCCCTCTCCCGCCGCCACGACGTCGTGGGCTTTCGCCTGGCCGACCCGGCCGAGGACTCGCTTCCGGCGGGTGGGCTACTGGAAGTGTGGGATCCCGAGACGGGCGAGACCGGTCTGCTCGACCTGGCGGACGCCGACGTGCGAGAGGCGCTCGCCGATCGAGCCGCGGCACGGCGTGCGGCGACGACCCGCTCCCTGCGGCGGGCCGGGGTGGACGAACTGACGCTCGCGACCGATCGGCCCTATGCGGCCGAGCTGGCCGCCTTCTTCGCGCGCCGGGCGAGGGCGCGGCTGAAATGAGCGGCCGGCTGTTCGTCTTCGCCGCTCTGCTCGGTCCCGTCGCTCTGTCGGGGTTCGCCCCGCCTCCGTCGACCCAGGAGACGCGGGACGGCGCGGTGCGGACGGACCGGGACGGTCCCCTTCGGGTCGCCGCCCGCGTGTCGGTGGACACCGTGCAGGTCGGCGAGCCGTTCACGATCGGTGTCGTCGTCCGCTCGGCCGGCGAGCCGGGCCCAACGATTCCCCAGCTTCTCGAGCCCGGTGAACGCTGGGAGCAGCTCGAGGTGGCGCGGATCGAGTCGTCGAGAACGGAGGCCGGCGAAACGCGGGCGTACTACCGTCTCGTGGCCTGGGAGGCGGGGCGGCTCGAGCTACCGGCGCTGCGCGTGGAGGCCCGCGGCGAACGCGTGCGATCCGCGGAGGTCGAGCTGCCCGCGCCCTGGGTCCGATCGGTGCTGTCGGGGGAGGCGGAGGCGGCGGAGCTGAAGCTTCGCGGACCGCGGCCCCCGCTCCAGTCCGGATGGCCATGGTGGATCTGGGCGTTGCTGGCACTGCTCGCGGCCGCGATCGCCGCCTGGTGGTGGCGGATGCACCGTGGGACGACCGGGGACGCGGAGTTGCACGACGTCGAGGTGCCGGATCCGGCGGAGCTGGCACGCGAGGCGCTCGTGGCGCTGCGCGAGCGGGCAGTCGCCGGAGAGCTCGGGGCGGGCGAGTTCTACGACCGCCTCGAGGAGATCCTCCGCGCGTACCTGGCGGACACCCGCGACTGGCCGGCGACCCGTCCGGTCCGCTCGGCCGCCTGGGCCCGCCGCGACGCCATGCGGGAGCTGCACCGCCACGCGATCTTCTCCCGCTTCGCCGGTGTCGAAGCCGACGGGAAGCGGCTGGTCTCCGACGCGGACGTGTCGCTCGACTGGGTCACCGAGGACACCGCGGCCTGATGGGCACTCTGTCGCTGCCGGGCTGGCCCTGGCTGCTCCTGCTGGTCTTGCTGCCGTTCGGATGGTGGGTCGCGACGCGCATCCGGCGCCGCCTCGCCTATCCGGGCCTCGGGGAGGGGCTGCCGCTGAAGCGCCGGACGTTCTGGTCGCTGTGGCCCGACGCGCTCCGGACGGCGGCGCTCGCGCTCGTCGTCTTCGCCCTGGCGGGTCCCGTCCGGTCCGTCGAGCGGGTCGTCGAGCGAACCGAAGGCGTCGAGATCCAGCTCGCCTTCGACATCTCCAGTTCGATGCTCGCGGAGGACTTTCGGCCCGACAACCGGATCGCCGTCGCCCGTCGCGAAGTCGCCCGCTTCGTCGAGAACCGGGAGGCGGATCGGATCGGTCTGGTGGCCTTCGCGGGCGAGGCGCTGACCGTCGTGCCGGGAACCCTGGACCACGACGTCGTCCTGCGGGCCGTCGAGAACCTCGACGTGGGCCAGCTCACCGACGGAACCGCGATCGGGACGGCCCTGGCGACCGCCGTCAACCGGCTGAGCAAAGACACGACGGCGTCGCGCGTGGTCGTCCTGCTCACCGACGGAGACAACAACCGCGGCGTGATCGATCCGCTGGAGGCCGCCGCCGCGGCCGCCGCGCTCGACGTGCGCGTCCACACGATCGGCGTCGGTCGGGACGGCGTCGTGCCGGTCCCGATCGGACGTACGCGCTTCGGCTATCAATACGCGAACATGGAAGTCACGGTGAACGACGAGTTGCTCGGGACGATGGCCGAACGCACCGGCGGCGTGTATTTCCGGGCGACGGACCCCGAGGCTCTGCAACGCCTCTCCGAGCGGATCGACGAGCTCGAGACCGCGCCGATCCGGGAGGAGCGCTTCACCGAGACCGCGGCCGTCCGCCGGGAGATCGTGCTCGTCGCGCTGCTGGCGCTCCTGCTGGAGCTGATCGGGGCGGCCGGCAGGGCCCGGAGGTCGCTCGCATGAGCTGGCTTCCTGCCATCGATCCGCTGACGGCCGGCGTCGTGACCGCTTTCGCGGCCCTCGGGCTGCGCGCGCTGGCGCTTCATCGGGCGGCGGGGGATCGAAGGGCGATCGGCGACCCCGAGCTGCTCGGCCGGATGGCGCAGCCGACGGGCTTCGTTCGGCGCACCCTCGCCGCCGTGCTGACGGCGGCCGGCGTCGGGCTGCTGGCGGCCGCCCTCGTGGCCGGCGGGTTCGGCGACGAAGCGAGCCGCGAGGACGGATCGGCCTTCGAGACCGTGCTCGTGCTGGACGCGTCGAACTCCATGCTGGCCGAAGACGTGACGCCGAGCCGCCTTCGCGTCGAGCAGGCGCTGGCGCGGCGGATGGTCGGACGGCTCGCCGGCCGGATCGGTGTCGTCTACTTCGCCGGCTCCGGCTACGTGCTCTCGCCCCTGACGGGAGACCGGGCCGCCACGCTGATGTTCACGCAGGCCGTGCATCCGACGCACGTCGGCCGCGGCGGCACGTCGCTCGTCGACGGGCTGGAGCAGGCGCTCGTCGTGCTCGCCGGCGGCCGGCCCGGTGCGATCCGCTCCATCGTCCTGTTCTCCGACGGGGAAAGCACGGTGGACGAGCCGGCCCTGGAGGTCGTGCTCGAGCGGGCCCGGCGGGTCGGCGTGGCGATCCACGCCGTCGGGGTCGGAACACCGGAGGGGGGCCGCATCCCGATGCCGCGACAGGTCACGGAGCTGCCGGGTGTGCAGCCGGGCGATACCGGCACGGCGGCGTCCGGCGAAGTCGTCCCGGATTCGGACGTGGGACGACGCTGGTTGCGAGACCGCTCCGGTCAGGTGGTCGTGACGCGACTCGAGGAAGCGTCCCTCCGGAGGATCGCGGGGGCGACCGGCGGGCTGTACGCCGCGGGCCCGGCGGCCGCCGACCTGCTGCTCGAGCGCATGCCGGCGGGGGAGGGCCGGCCCCCGATCTCGTCGGCCCAGGTGAACGGACTCCTCCTCGCCGCCTTCCTGTTGCTGGCGCTCGAGGCCTACGTGGTGAGGCGGGCGTGACGGGCGGGAGAGGCGATGGGCGAATCTTCGCCGCGCCGGGAATCGCCGGGATGCTGGCCGTCGCCGTCGGTGCCATCGCGGCCATGGCCCCGGCGGCTCGGACGTCCGGGGCGTCACAGGCGAGGGGCGCGGCGCAGGAGGCGTCCGCGCTCTACGCCGACTCGCTTCGCGTCGACTCGTTGCAATCGATCATCTCACCCGATCGGCTCGAATCGCTCCGCCGGAAGGCGGCCGGAAACGAGGATCCGCGGAGCTGGTACGATCTCGGGGCCGCCCTCCTGCTGACGGGAGACTGGGAGGGCGCCCTCGAGCCTCTCCAGCGCGTCGTCTCCAGCGCACGGCCCGGCGATGCCGCGGAATCCGCCTCCTACAACCTCGGGCTGGCGCAGGGCCTGGGGGGGCGTCCGCGGGAATCCACGGCCTCCGACGGACCGTCGTCCGAGATGCGGCGCGCCGCCCTGTTGCGGGCCCGAGACGCCTTTCGCCGCGTTCTCCGATTGAACCCCGCGGCCGACGACGCCCGCTGGAACCTGGAAGTCGTCGAGCGGTGGCTCGAGACACTCGGAGGCGGCGGCGGGGGCGGCGGTGGAGGCCGGGGCGGGAGCGAGCGAGGGCCGGAAGGAGAGCCTCGCGAAATGACGCCCGAAGAGGTCCGGCGCCTGCTCGAGGCGGCGGCGTCCGAGGAGCGGCGCGTGCAGCAGGAGCGCTTCCAGGACAGCCGCGCACGCGATCCGGTCGCGGAACGGAACTGGTGAGGCGCACCCGGTTCTTCAACGGGCCCCGACGTCTTAGCTTCAGGGCATGAATACACCCGCATCCGAGCGGGTCCGGCTGACCCAGTATTCGCACGGCGCCGGCTGAGCCTGCAAGCTGGGTCCGGAGGACCTGCAATCCATATTGAGCGTGCTTCCGCCGGTCGGCGACGAGAACCTCCTCGTGGGGCTCGACTCGCCGGACGATGCGGCGGTCTACGCCCTCGATTCGGAGCGGGCGCTCGTCGCGAGCCTCGACTTCTTCACCCCCGTGGTGGACGATCCCGAAGAGTTCGGAGCGATCGCGACGGCCAATGCGCTCAGCGACATTTACGCCATGGGCGCGCGGCCGGCCTTCGCGCTGAGCATCCTGGCCGTACCGGCGACCGGTTTCCCGCACGAGGTCACGGCGGAGATTCTGCGCGGCGCGGCGGGAAAGTGCGCCGAGGCGGGCATTCTCATCGCCGGCGGCCACTCGATCGACGACGCGGAGCCGAAGTTCGGTCTCGTAGCGCTCGGATTCGCGCACCCGAGCGAGCTGTGGCGAAAGACGGGGGCCGAACCAGGCGACGTGCTCGTGCTCGGCAAGGCGCTCGGAACGGGAATCATCAGCACGGCGATCAAGCGCGGCGCGGCGGAGCCTCCGGCGATCCGCGCGGCCGTCCGCTCCATGCGGCAGCTGAACGCGGAAGCGGCCGCCGTGGCGAAGGGCCACGATATTCATGCCATGACTGATGTTACAGGATATGGACTCATCGGACACTTGAGGGAATTGTGCGACGCGTCGGAGGTCTCGGCGCGCGTGATCGCGGGGGCGCCGAGGCTCCTCCCGGATGCCGAGACCCTGGCGTCCGAGGGCGCCGTTCCGGGAGGCACCCGGCGGAACCGGGACGCCGTGGCGCTCGTCGTGGACTGGCACGACGACGTCTCCTCCACGATGCGCGACCTGCTGTGTGACGCGCAGACCTCCGGAGGGCTGCTCGCCGCGCTTCCGCCGAGCGACGCGTCCGCCCTGGTGGCGGAGTGGGAAGCCGCCGGTTATGCATCGGCGGTGATCGGCCGGGTGGAGCCCCGCGGCACCGCGACGATCGTCGTGGAAGCCTGATACGTGTGGACGCGACGGAAGGGCATGAGATGAGTCCGGAGACCGAACGCGCGGCCCATGGACCCCGCCACGTCCGGGGGCACGAGAACCTCTGGATGACTCGCCATCCCCTGATCGAGCACAAGATCTCGCTGCTGCGCTCCGTCGACACGCCGAAGAAGCTGTTCAAGGAGCTCATCGACGAGATCGCCCAGCTGCTCGCCTACGAAGTCACCGCGGACCTTCCCAGCGAGAGCGTCGCGATCGAGACGCCGCTCGAGAGCATGGAGGGAAGCCGGGTCGACGGGGAGCAGATCGTCATCGTGCCCGTTCTGCGCGCCGGGCTGGGAATGGTGGAGGGAATCGTCCGGCTGATTCCGACGGCCCGGGTCGGGCACATCGGGCTGCAGCGCGACGAGGAGACGCTCGAGCCCGCCGACTACTACTTCAAGATCCCGCCGGACGTCGAGAAGAACCTTCACATCGTGACGGATCCCATGCTGGCGACCGGGGGCTCGGCCAGCGCCGCCGTCTCGTTCCTGAAGAAGCGGGGCGCGAGGTCCATCCGCCTCATGGTGATCGTCGCCGCCCCCGAAGGCGTCCGGCGCATGGCCGCGGATCACCCCGACGTGCCCGTCTACGCCGCCGCTCTCGACCGGGAGCTCAACGACCACGGCTACATCCTTCCGGGTCTCGGGGACGCGGGCGACCGGCTCTTCGGGACGGAGTGAGAGGAGGCCGAGCCGCCCCGACGCTCGGATTGAACATCTGAGCATATATTCATACGTTGCGGACGTGCAAGATCATCCTGCTGCAGCGACGGACGAGGGAAGCGGCGATGGGACCGGACCGGACGTCGACGAAGGCGTGTGCGAGGTCGAGGCCGTGAACGAGGACGCCGTACGGGCCGCGCTCCGCTCGCGTTCGGCGGAGGAGGACATCGGCCGCCTGGCAGAGATGTTCGGCATCCTGGGCAGCTCGACCCGTTTGCGTCTCCTCGAGGCGCTCGCCGAGCAAGAGCTCTGCGTCTGCGACCTGTCGGCGGTCGTCGGCGTGAGCCAGTCGGCCGTGAGCCACCACCTCCGCCTTCTCCGGCAGCTTCGAATGGTGAGCTTCCGGAAGGAAGGCCGGATGGCCTACTACCGGCTGAACGACGAACACGTCGCCGGGATCATCGACAGCGGACTGAGCCACGCCCGTGAGTGAAGGATGCGCCGCCTGCGATCCGGGCGGAGGCGACGGGCCGGAGACCGCTGCAACACCCCGCCGCGACCGCCGGCGTCTCTCTCCCTGGAAGACGACGGAGGCCTATCGCACGTACGTCTCCGGGGCTCTGTGGGCCGCGGGCCTGCTCCTCGTCGTCCTCACCGACGCAGCGGACCACGCCGGCTGGCTGCGGATCCGACTCGACGCGGTCGGGCTCGTGTTCCTGGCCGGCGCCCTCGTCGGGGGTTGGAACTTCTTCCCGAAGGGGATCCGCAGCCTCCTGACCCTGAAGCTGGACATGAACTTCCTGATGACGGCGGCGATCCTCGGCGCCGTCCTCATCGGGGAGCCGCTCGAGGCGGCCGCGATCGCCTTCCTCTTCTCGCTCGCCGAGCTCCTGGAGCACCACGCCGTCGTGCGCGCCCGGAACTCGGTGGACGAATTGCTCCGCCTCGCGCCGGAACGCGCCACCGTGGTGCTCGAGGACGGGACGGAGCGCGAAGTCGCGGCGGACGAGTTGCGGGCGGGGCAGCGGATCCGGGTGCGTCCGGGCGAGAAGATTCCGATCGACGGTCGGGTGGTGAAGGGCGTCTCCGCCGTCAACGAGGCGAACGTGACGGGGGAGTCGGTTCCGGTATCCAAGACGCCGGGGGACCAGGTGTTCGCCAGCACGATGAACGCCGAGGGCTTTCTCGAGATCGAGGCGACGACCGACGCGGGGGACACGACCCTGGACCGCATCGCCCGGCTCGTGCGCCAGGCCCAGAGTCGGCGGTCCCCGACGGAGCAGTTCGTAAAGCGCTTCGCGCGCTGGTATACCCCGGCGGTGACCGGCCTGGCGGTGATCGTCATGGTCCTGCCGCCGCTCGTCGGACTCGGGCCGGGCCTCGAGTGGTTCGTCCGCGGGCTCACGCTTCTCGTCATCGCCTGTCCCTGCGCGCTCGTCATCGCGACGCCCGTCACCATCGTCAGCGCCCTCACCTCGGCCGCCCGGCACGGGGTTCTCATCAAGGGCGGCGAGTACGTCGAGGCGTTCGGCTCGACCTGCGCCATGGCCTTCGACAAGACGGGGACGCTCACGCTCGGCCGGCTGGAGGTGACCGACGTGGTGCCGGTGAACGGGGCGGCGATGGACGAAGTGGTCGAGCTGGCGGCGGCCGTCGAAGCGCGCTCGGAACATCCGATCGGGCAGGCGATCGTACGGCGCCGGGACGAGCGGGCGGTCGCCGCGCTCGAGGCGGAGTCGCAGGCCGGCGGGGAGCGAGAAGCGTCCGCCGCGCCGGCGGGGGCGCCGTCCGCCGTCAGCGATTTTCGGGCGCATCCGGGCAAAGGGGTGAGCGCGCGGGTCGACGGTCACCATGTCGTCGTTGGAACGCTCGAACTGCTGCGAGAGCTCGGGACGTCCGCGGAAAGCCTGGAAACCGCTTCGCACCTTCTCCGGCCGCTCGAGGAGTTGGGGCGAACCGGCGTGCTCGTCGCCTCCGGATACCGGGTGACCGGTCTCATCGGCCTCGCCGACCGGGTGCGGCCCGAGGCGGGCCGGGTGCTCGCCCGGCTGCGAGGCGAAGGGGTCCACCACCAGGTGCTGCTGACCGGGGATCAGCCCTACGCCGCTCGCGCCGTGGGCGAGGAGATGGGTGTCGACGAGGTCCGCCATTCGCTGCAGCCGGAGCACAAGGTCGATGCGGTGCGCGACCTTCGCGACGAACATCGGGTGGTCGCGATGGTGGGCGACGGGGTGAACGACGCGCCGTCTCTCGCCGCCGCCGACGTGGGGATCGCGATGGGGGGCGCGGGATCGCCGGCGACCGTCGAGACGGCCGACATCGTCCTGATGGCCGACGATCTCAACATGCTGCCCTATGCTCGCCGGCTCGCGCGGAAGGCCCGTCGGCTGGTGCGGGTGAACATCGGACTCGCGCTCGGACTCAAGGCGCTCCTCGCCCTCGGGGCGGTGACGGGGCACGTGAGCCTGATCGTGGCGGTGCTCGTCGGCGACATGGGCGCCACGATCGCCGTCGTGCTGAACGCGATGCGGCTGGCCCGGGTCAGGCCTTGATCAGGCTTTCAGCAGCCGCGCGTTCACGGCCACGATCACCGTGGAGACAGACATGAGCGCGGCCCCGACGGCGGGGGAGAGCAGGATCCCGGCACCCGCGAGGACACCCGCCGCCAGCGGGATCGCGATGACGTTGTAGCCGGTCGCCCACCACAGGTTCTGGATCATCTTTCCGTAGGTCGCCCCCGCGAGCTCGACCAGCCGGGCTACGTCCCGCGGATCGGAGCGGACGAGCACGATATCGGCCGACTCCACGGCCACGTCCGTGCCGGCCCCGATCGCGATGCCGATATCGGCCTCCACCAGGGCAGGGGCGTCGTTCACGCCGTCGCCGACCATCGCCACCCTCAAGCCCCGGGACTTCACTTCACGGATCTTGTCCGCCTTTTCGTCGGGCAGCACCTCGGCGAAGAAGTCGTCGAGCTCGAGCTCGCCCGCGACGCGCTCGGCCACCTCGTGGGCGTCACCCGTCAGCATCATCGGCCGGATGCCGCGGTCGCGCAGGCGGCGGATCGCCTCGCGTGACTCCTCGCGGATCACGTCGGCCAGGGCGATCGCGCCGATGACCGATCCCTCCAGGATGACGAACACGACCGTGTCGCCCCGTCCGGACGCGTCGTCGACACGGGAGTCGTCGATCGTCATCCCGTTCTCCTCGAGATACCCGGGGCTGACCACCTTGAGCTCCCGGTCCGCGACGACGGCCTCCGCGCCCTTGCCCGGGATCGCGCGGAAGTCGCGTGCTCCGAGGTCTTCGATGTCGCGTTTCTCGGCGGCCCGCACGATGCCGGCGGCGATCGAGTGCTCCGATTTCCGCTCCAGTGCCGCCGACAGGGCGAGGATCTCGTCCTCGTCTTGCGCGTCCAGCGGGATGATTTCGGAAACGCCGAATTCCCCCCGCGTCAACGTTCCCGTCTTGTCGAATACCACGGCGTCCAGCTCCCGGGCGCGCTCGAAGGCGGAACGGTCCCGAATCAGCAGTCCCTCGCGCGCGGACATCGCCGTGGAGACGGCCACGACCAGCGGGATCGCCAGACCGAGCGCGTGGGGACAGGTGATCACCATGACGGTCACCATGCGGGAGAGCGCGAACTGAAAGGGTCGCTCGGACAGAGTGAGCCAGCCGGCCAGGGTCGCGAGCCCGGCCCCGATCGCGATCAGCGTCAGCCAGAAGGCGGCGCGGTCGGCCAGGTCCTGGGTGCGGGAACGGCTCTCCTGGGCCTTCCGCACCGTCTCGACCACCTGGGAGATGTAGGTCTCCTCGCCCGTCTTCTCGACCTCTACCGTCACGGCCGACTCGCCGTTCACCGAGCCGCCGATCACCTCGTCGCCCTCGCCCTTCTCGACCGGCCGGCTCTCGCCCGTGAGCGCCGCCTCGTTCACCGTCGTCCGGCCCTCGACCACGGCGCCGTCGACCGGGACCTTTTCGCCCGGCTTCACGAGCACGCGGTCCCCGACCTGCAAGTCGGCGACGGGGACGTCCTCGGTGGACCCGTCGTCCGCTACCCGATGCGCCTCGGAGGGCATCAGCCGCGCCAGCTTCTCGAGCGCCTTCGAAGCGCCCATCACCGAGCGCATCTCGATCCAGTGGCCCAGGAGCATCACGTCGATCAGCGTGGCGAGCTCCCAGAAGAAGACCTCGCCTTCGACGCCGAACACGACCGCCGTGCTGTAGGCCCACGCCACCGTGATCGCGAGCGCGATCAGCGTCATCATTCCGGGCTGCCGGTCCCGGATCTCGGACAGGAAGCCGGTCAGGAACGGCCAGCCGCCGTAGACGAAGACGATCGTGGCGAGGCCGGCCTGGAGCTGTCGGTCGCCCGGGAAGTCGAGGGCGCCCGCGATCCCGAGCACCTGCTGGATGAGGGGCGCGAGCGCCAGGACCGGCAGGGAGAGCGCCAGGCAGATCCAGAAGCGGCGCTTGAAGTC
>CAZOEX010000050.1:0-11396 GCA_964578925.1 uncultured Gemmatimonadota bacterium
ACCTGCTGGCTGGCCTCAAAGCGGACCAACCAGCGAGAGATGAAGCCGCGGACGCGGCCGCCGGTCTGCACCGTCACGGTTTACACCTCTGGTAGCGCGCGACCAGCTCGCCGGACGAACATGGCCACGCGGATGTCCAGACCCCGGGCATCGAGTCCGCCAACCGCTGCAACAGCGGCGAGAACGGCTTGAGCGGGCCGTGCATCACCATATCGAGGTCGCGGTACACCAGTCGGAACGGCACCGAGGGATCGAACTGGTAGTCATTCGTTTTCTTCTCCCACTGCTGGTCGAACTGCAACGGCGTGTCGTACGTCCATTCGTGCTGATGCGTCCAGTCCGTCCGCGCGTTCACCCCGATCGGGACGCGGACCTCGAGATAGCCGCCGGGTCGGAGGACCCGCGCGGCTTCCGAGAACTGGAACTCGAGGTCGTCTAGGTGCTCGAACACGTGGCTCGCCAGCACGCGGTCAAACGAGGCGTCGGGGAACGGCCACGGCTCGTTCAAGTCGTGAACGAGGTCTGGGTCGTAGCGGTCGTTATAGTCCACGTTACAGTAGCGTTCGCGGTAATCATCGCCACTCCCCAGGTTCAGACAGTCGTATCGGTCCGCGAGCCGCTCAGCCGTCGCGGCACGCTGAGACACCGTCATTTCCCGCCACCTCCGTCGGTCGCGAGGGCGTCAACGGCTTCCTCCGCCTCCGTCTCAGACGACTCTTCATCCCACGGCACGGTCACGGTGCTGTCTTCGCGCGCACGGTCAACCCATCGCGCAAACTCCTCGCGGAATCGGGGTGCGCTAAACCGTTCGGCGAACTGCTCGATACGCGTCGCCGACCACACCACGCCGCGACGATCGAACATTCGGATGGCCTCGCGGAGATGCCCGCCTGTCATCGGATACGTCACGCCGTTCTCGCCGTTCAGGATCTGGTGCTTGGTGAATCCTGATTCGACGCCGATGACGGGCGTCCCGCTCGCCATGGCTTCCACGGGCGCGATGCCGAAGTCCTCGTTTTCCGCCGCGAACACGAACGCTTTCGCGTCGGCGAGCAACGCTGCTTTCCGGTCCTCCGAGACGTAGCCCGCAAACGTGACGTTGGAGTCCGCCATCGCTTCCAACGTCTCGCGCTCCGGGCCGTCCCCGGCGACGACGAGCTGGTAATCGTCGCCAAGGTCGTTGAACGCGCGGACGATGTGGTCCACGCGCTTGTGGTCTTGCAGCCGCGAGACGGTGACGTAGAACTCGCCGTCGCCCGTGGCATTCTCCTGGCCGAACTTCGCGGTCTGAACCGGGGGATAGATCACGTCGATGTCGCCCTCGTCGATGTCCCAATACCGGTTCATCCGGCGCTGAATGAGTTCGGAGTTACACGCCCACGCGTCAGCAAACCGCGTATTCGGTTGGTACAGCACTCGCATCGGCGTTTTCATCACCGCCGTGAACCAGTGCCCGCCGTGCCGGTGCCACTGGTCGTACAGGCCGCGCGGTGTGCTGTGGAGATACCAAACCGTGGTCTGGGTGTCGCGAGGCACGAACCACCCGGGGTTGGTCTTGTTGATGATGACCGTGTCGAATTCGTAGAGGTCGTCGACGTGCTGCCACCCGATCATCTGGTAGAGGTCCTGCACGAGGTAGTGCGACCGCATAGCCCGCTGGCCGACCGTCCCCGTGAACACTTCGTGGATCTCGATGTCGTCCGGCGCGACGCCGTTCTCGACGCGCCCCGAGTAAATCGGGCAGTCGAGTGCCCGCGCCATCTCGACGGCGACGCGTTCAGCGCCGCCCATCGTTCTGAACTGGTCGTGTGCGATTGCGATTTCGCCCGTCATTACACGAACACCAACTGGATTGTCGCGAGCGCGTACCCGGTCGCGGCGGACATGACAATCCCGCCGATGAACCACTTCATATCGAGCTGCGAATCACCGCCGTGTTTCTGGAGCCCGATGTCCTTGCCGCGCTGAAGCAGCGAGTTATCGCCGACACCATGCAGACGCGATGTCACCGCCGGCATGTCGATGAGGTACTCGTCGTCGCCGGAGCCGTCCGGGTGGTTGGTGAAGAACCGATACCCGCCGCCTTCGCGGTCGATGATACCGATGTCGCCACCGTCCGCGACGGCCGTGTCCGTCGTGTCCTCCGCGAGCAAATCACCGTACACCGCGTCATCCTTGACGTACGTCACGCCGAACGGACGGAGCCCGAGCCGCGTCCAGTTGTGTCCGTCGCCGAGTGGGTGCCACTCGCCGTCATACCAGACGCGGTCTTCTTCAGCCGGACACAACTCGACTGCGCCGTTCTCCTCGACGACCGCGACCGTGCGGTCCATCCCGATGGCGGCGAGAATCCAGTGCAGGCGGCCGAGCGGTCCCGCGAGCTTGAGCGAGGGTAGCGACGGCCCCAGTAGCATCACGAGCAGCGGAATGCCGAACAGCCCCGCCGCGAACGCCCCGATGAGGATGCCGATCACCACCCAGAGCCCGGTCGAGATGCCGAGGAACATTACGCGACCACCCCGCTTGCGCGACTGAGGTACTCACGAATGGTTTCACCATTCATCAACAGCGACAACAGTGGCATCGTGCTGAGGAATGCGACAGCAATCGACACCCGGATGTAGGCCCCGGGCTGGGCGGCTTGGTCTGGCCGCGTCTGTATGAGCGACCAGGAGAAGATACCAAAGACCAGTAGGTATGCAACTGCACGAATCCGCCAGTCTAACTCGAGTAGTTCATCCTCGACGACAGCGAGAATACCAGCGATCAGCCCAACGGCTCCATACAGCATCAGTCCGACGACCATGACCGCCATCAGCCCATAGACGAACTGGAGGTCTGAAACCGCGGACTGCTCGATAGCGCCTGTTTCAGCAAACTTACTTACCAGCATGAGTTGGCCAGCCAGCAACACAACCATCAACATCCCGGCCCAGATGGCGACGGTGCTGGAGTCAGTTCCAGACATTACGCGACCACCCCCACGAGGTCGAGGGCGTGCCCGCCGACCCAAATCGGGATTTTGACCGCGCTATCCCGGCCACTCCCGCTGTTCGACCAGATAAACCACGCGCCCGCTGCGCCCGCGAGCAACGCGATCACCATCGACATGCCCTGGAGGATGTCGCGAGTGTTGTACCCGGCCTGCGACTTCTCCGCTAACTCCTCGCCGAGCTCGCCGTCGCGTAGTTTCCCACTGCCGAGAATCGCGCGTTTCGCGTCCGCGAGATTCACGAGCTTCATTTCGTCGTCCACGGTGACGTGGCGGTTGATGAGCGTCTCCGTTGCCCCGTCGCCCCACTCCACCGTCCGGGTTTCCTCGCCGCTGGCGTTTCGCCGCGCGAGTTCCCGCCCGATCTCCGCGACCATCGGATGCACGATAACGTTTCGCTCTTCGTGGACGAGTCCGAACGGCCGGCCGTGGAGTCTCCCCATCCACGTGTGGGGGTCTTCGGCGTGCCCTTCGTCGCCCGAGATGGAGACTTTCTCGCCTTCTTTTTCCGGGTCGTAGCTACTCGGGAGCAGGTCAAACCCGGCGTGTTTGCGGTTCAAGCCGATAACTCGCCTGAACGACTGCATGGAGAGCTTGTAGTACATCTGTGGAACGTAGTCGCGGTACCGCATCGGCAGCATTGCCGGCAGGAATATCGGGACGCACAGGTAGACCGCGAGCCCGAGCAGGAACAACGCGATGCCCCAGAGTAACACGTTCATGCAGTCCACCTCTGTCGAACAGACTCAATTATATGGACCACACCAGCAGCAACGACAGCAGTAAGTAACCCTGCAATCACCTCCAGTCCAGCACCAGGGAGTGTCGTTGGATTGCTACCAAGCAGACGACCGCCTGCAAATGCGGTGCCGATGATAAGCCAAAACCAGAACGCCGACATTCGGACTTCCTTATCGTTCATGAGGACACCTCCACCGAGACGTTCACCGAGATTCGTTCGGTAGTCCCGTTGTCGGCACGACAGACAACTGCGCCTTCGTCCGGATGGACGTCTGCGGCCTGCCACGACGTGCCGTTCAACTGTTGGTTACACAGCGCGGTCGCATCCACGCGCTCGTCAACGCCCAGCTCCGACGCCGCGAACCCAACCACGCCCGCCGCGACGAGGAGCAGAACGAAGAGAACGCGGATCATGAGAAGAACCCTCCGAGCTTGCTGTCCGCGTCGTCGTCCTCGACCTTCGAGACCTTGACCTGCTCGGAGAACTTGGTCTGCTGGAACCCGTCCAGCGACCGCGTCACGTTCGAGATGATGACCAGCACCGCCTGGTCAACCCAGTTCTCCTGCACGTTCGACAGCGGTTTCAGTGCCTCCTTCGTGTCGTCCAGGTACGCCTTCCGGGCTTCGCCCGTGATCTCGCACTCCGTGCCCGGGTGCATGCGCTTGATCTCCTCGCTCAACTCGCGAATGAGCCACTTCATCTCTGTCACTTCGGCGGACTGGAGGTTGCCGAGGATGAGGTCCTGCGTCAGAAAGTTCTGCATGAGCAGTTCGGTGCCTTCGTCGAGCTGGTGGTTCGTGATCTCGCGCAGCCACTGCGCGTCGAGGTGACCGTCGTCTCTGGTCATCTGCCCCATGTTCTGGGAGTGCAGGTTCGCATCGCGCTGCTCTTTCAGTAGCTCTTGCCGTTCCTTTGACTGACTCATCGCGCCGCCACCTCCGGCTGTCGCCGCCCGGTGTTCATCTTGTATTGGCTTTCTGATTTGACTAACATGCGACTATCTTGTATATGGTCCTGCATCACCAACATGCAACCTACAACGACCTGCCGCTGTCGTGCGGTTTTGATACTCAGTTCTTGCATCAGGAATTCAGCCTCCGCGAAATAGTGCCAGGGTCGTAGTCCAGCGCCTCTGCGATGTCTTTCTGGAGAAATGTATCCAGTCCAGCCATCCGCTGAATGACTTCGTTCTCGAGTTCCTTCTTCGCCTCGCGCCGAACCGACTTCTTGATCTCGGCAACCTCGTCTTTGTGAATGTACGCGTTCTCTTCGTCACTCTCCAACAACTCTCGCTTCCGGCGGTCCAACTCTAGGAACTCCGGATGCCAGTCCAGGTTCGGCCAGTGGATGTACTCCGTCCGTTGCGTGTACTCTTGCTGGTAGTGCTCGTTGTTCTTCAGCCGGTACACTTTCGCCTCGCCCTTGACCCGCCCCATGTCCGTCTGGAGCGCCTGGATCCAATAGTCGGCTGAGTCGGAGCCAAGCCGGTTGTCGACCCAACTCTTACTGGGCGCGGTTAGGACACCGAACACCTGCTGATAGCGTTTGGTCGCGAACGCCTGTGACACTTCCACGGATTCCTTCGACATCCCACGCCGGGCGTCCGCCGCCTTCTCCGCCTCGTCGAGTAGCAACACGGACCCCGCATCAACTTCGTCATATTTCTTCGAGTATTCAGCAGCGTCAGCCACCGCCGCTTTGTCGGCCGTCCATCCGTGTTGATCGAAGATAATCGCAAGCGAGGCCGCAAGCGTCGTCTTACCAACACCCGTCTCCGATGCCGCCGTGACGATGACGTGCATGTCTCGGCCCGTCACGAGTCGGTTCAGGTATTCGCTGAAAAACTTCGACTCACGCAAACTCTCTAACCCAGCCCACTTCCCGATCGGCCCGAGGTCGAGGTCTGTTGTTATTGATTCACGTTCTCTTGTCGCCATTCTTCCACCTCCTCGAGCAGTTCGCGCGTGATCTTCGTCTGCTGTTCCTCGTCCTCCAGCTCGATGTCCATCCCGACATCGCTCAGCAACCGGTTCGCTTCCCGGTATGCGTTCAGCAACACCCGACGTGGAATCCGGACGGACTCCTCGCGAACGGTGGTTTCAGTCCCACCAATCAAGTCGTCGGACTCCTCAACCCACCGGACTTCGAACTGCTCGGGCGCGTCGAGGATTGACCGTAGCCCGTTGAAC
This sequence comes from uncultured Gemmatimonadota bacterium, assembly GCA_964578925.1. Lineage (GTDB taxonomy): Bacteria > Gemmatimonadota > Gemmatimonadetes > Palauibacterales > Palauibacteraceae > JARFPW01. The sequence goes on from CAZOEX010000050.1 coordinate 5,924, forward strand.
TCGTAGTGCTCGCCGTTAGGGAGGTCAACGCCGCCGAGGCTAACATCGGTCCAGTAATCGGCGCTGGCTTCGGCCTCGTCTGCCAGCACCTCGATCTCCATAATGTAGTTCTCAACAGCACGACGGAGCACCATCAGCTCGGCTTCGCGGCTCAGCCGATGCGTGAGCTGGGTCTCGACGACGGTGTTGATAACCTCAATCACGCGCTCGCGGGCGTCGTGGATTGCTCGATACCGCCGTTTCTTGTTGTACCCCTCGACGTCTTGTTCGTCGATGTGTTGGTCCGGTGGCTGTTGATTTGCCTTACTCATGGCTCACCCTCGAAGGACCGAAACGCGTACGCGATGCAGACGACCCCCACCACCACGAGCGTGATCGTCATCGCCGCCACGGTCCGCAACTCCAACACCGGGAGCGGAATCCCGACGATGGCGACGAAGATGCTCATGAAGAGCAATCGTTCCCCCAGCGACAGCGCGAACGCCGCTTTCACGTTCAGCGACGCCTCCACGATCTCGCGTACAGCACGGGATTTTGAGCGGTCACCACGGTACTGGTGAACGCGCTTGGCGAGATCCTCCGGGAGATGGGAGTTGAATTGCTCTTTATCACTCTGTGCCATTACCCGACATTGTCGGTCTAGTGACTTAAACAATATGCTGACCGAATCGTACGATATAGCGCCCGACGTGGAGGTTTACAGACCCGCAAGCAATGTGTACAGACTCGCCACCGATGTGTACACCGTGGTGAGTGAATTAAACGATATACTCGATATAAGTGCCTCCTGGGCCTTGAGACGGGTGAAGCATGATCGGCAAAATGAAGCAAATGATGGCGCTTGTGGACGCCACGCTCAACGCCCTCGAGGCGCGAGGCGAGGCCAAAGCCGAGGAACTGTTCCCCGGCGACTCCAAGGTCCATCAGGCCGCCCAGCTCAGTACCGTCATCGCCGTCGTAGCAATCGGTGTCACAGCCGCCGTCGGCATCCTGATCTACAGTCAGGTCAACCAGTCGCTCGCAGACCCGGCCAACAGCGACCTCAACAACAGTTCCAACTCCGTCACAGACGGGTTCGGTTCCGCGATGGAACTCGTGCCAACGGTAATGATCGTTTTGGTCGCTGCACTCGTGATTGGCGTGATTCAGCGCCTCCGCGGCTAACGCAACCGATTCCGGCCCACATCCTTTTCTAACGTGACTACGCGCTGAGTGAATCGTACCATTCGGTCAGGGAACCGTTTACGACCCTGGACGGACAAGAGTGGGTATGTCACGACTGCTGATCGTGCTCGTCATCGTCGCGTTGCTGGCGACCGGCGGGGCGATCGCGCTCGACTCGGCGACACAGGACGCGACGAACACCACGACCGTCAACAACGAGTCGTTCTCACCCACGAACGGAATTAACACGCTCCAGCACTCGAACCAGGAGGGAGCGTACTATGGCGCGAGCGACACGGTGACGGTCTACAACAACTCTTCTGTCGTCGATCCCTCGGGCAATTACTCGTGGGTTCAGGACAACGGCACGCTCGACGTGGTGAACAATTCCTATTTGAGCAATCGGTCCTCGGCGGCCGTCTCCTACGAATTTCAGCAGCCGAGTGAGTCGCAGCTCGCGCTGGTGCGATTGTTCGCCGTCTTTTCTGGCCCCGTGGCTGAGGGCCTGATTATCGTGCTTGGATTGTCGCTCGTGTTGGGCGCGCTCCGCGCGTTCGGCGGGTGACGTTAGATGTCGGCGATCTCTTCTTGAAGCGCGCCGAGGCCGGTCCGGAGCAGGAATAGGCCGTGCATGACGGCGGCGACGAGCCCGATGACGAACAGCGACTGGTAGTTGCGGACGTAGGTGGTGGTCTCGACGAACGTCTCGACGTTGGTCGCGCCCATGGCCCAGAGGCCCCAGATGACGACGCCGAAGGCGGCGGCGAGGATGCGCGTAGGGACGTCGATCCGCTGGTTGATGGTGCCGAACGTGACGATGAGGCCGAGGACGCCGAGGAACAGCCAGACGGCGAGTTGCATGGCTGTGTGTTGGGTGTGCGTCACTAAAAGTGATGTCGTCGGGGTGTGGTGAACGAGATGGCGAGTATATTGTATCGTGTGCTGAGAGGGTCGTCCCGTACACTTTAGGTTGCGCGTGCGTATATGTGACGTATGGCTACCGACGAAGAAGAGGCGAAGCGGCCAAGGCGAGACCTGCGGGAGGCCGAGCGTGAACGGATGGAGGAGAGCGACGACGCCGGGGCGGATGATGGCGACGCACAGGACGACATGGAGGAGGCGCAGGCGAACGCGGCGACGCGGAAGGTTCGTGCCGCCCGAAAGCGGCTGGCGAAGGCGCGGACGAAGCGTGGGGCGCGACGGCTCCGGCGGCGACGGAAGATCCGGCGGGCGACGGCTCCAGCTCGAGAGACGAAGGCCGAAGTGGAGAAACTCGCGAAGGAAAGCTCAAAGAGCGTCCAAAAGGCATCGGGTGTAGCCGGGGCAGCATCGTCGGCGGCTAGTGAGGCGGCCGGGCAGTTCGGGCGGGCGTTCGACAAGGTGTTCGGCGAGGGCGGTATCGACAACGACGACGAAGTGAATATCTTCATCGAGAACGGCCCCGGGGACATCGGGGGCGTCGAAGGGAACAACAACCGAGGCGGGGGGACGCTCGACTTGACTGACGGTGGGGGGTCGGGCGGCGCTGGCAACCTGGACGTGATTGACTTCGGTGGTGGAGACGGCGGCAGTGGCTCCGGGAAGTCGGGTGACCTGGACGTCGTGGATACCCTCGACGAGGATGCTGACGACGATCCGGACATCATCTAACAATGGCGCGCATCAATACCGGAACGGTGAGTGGTGGCGGGGGGAGTGACAGCACCGAGTCGGTTGAGGAACCCGAGGAAGAATCCACGACGAGTGGCGGGAGCGGCGGAAGTAGCGGCAGTGGAAGCGGGAGCGGCGGTGGTGGTACCACCGCGACCGCAGAGCAGCGGCGTGAGGAGACGTTGCAGCGGGCAGTCGAGGAGGACCAGCAGCGGTCGGCGGACGTGCAGGAGCCGACGGCGGCGGAACAGGAGACCCAGCGGCGAGAGGACCGACTCCGCGAGGCCGTGGACGAAACGCCGGACGCGCCAGCGGGACCGCGTCGACAGGTCGAGCTATCCGCCGGCGATAACCAGGGAACCGAACCCGAGAACCAGCGCGTCGTCACGGAGAGCGAGGCGGCGTCCGCGTTCGGCGTGTCGACCACGGACGTGGCGGGCGGGCTGGACCGGGCCGCGGGCGGCATCGACGAGTGGGTCGGGAGCGCGACCGCGGACGTGGACAAGAGCGCGGACGTGACGACGCAGTTCGACACGGACCGCGCCGGCATCAGTCAGACCTCGCGTGACGCGGTCGATCGGTTCGGGGCACGCGCTGCCGCCGTTGGAGCTGGAGTGGCGCGGACCCCGGGGTTCAGTGTGGCGTCGACCGGGCGAGTCCAACTGGATGCCGTCGAGAGCGCGGCGGGCGTGGTTGGCCTGGACCCGGATTTCTCGGCGCAGCGCGACGTGCTGGCGGCCGTGAACGCCGGGGAGCAAGCCGTCGCCCGCGGCGGGTTTCGCGCCCCGAGCGAGACGGTGCTGGCTGCCGACACCGCACTGGACGTGATCGAGGGCTCGGAGGGGATTCTTCGCGACGATGACGTGACCGCCGGGGAGCTGGCAGAGACGGCTGTGGCGACCGGAATCGAAGCCGGAGAGTCGACCGCGGCCGCTGCACAGACCGATCCACTCCGGACAGTTGGCGGCATCGCAGGCGGCGCGCTCGTTGGTGGGCTCGCCGGGAAAGCCATCGGCGGGACGCGACTCGGCAGGGGCGCGTCCGGGCAAGCCATGCGAACCCTGGACATCGACCCCGGGAAGACACTGGTACGGTCGACGCGGCGGGCGCGAGCTGGAGCACGGCGAGCACGTGACGAAGCCGGGCGATTCATTCGCAGCGACCGCGGGCAGGCGCAACTCGTCGGGGAAACCCGGGGGCGTGGCGACGTGGAGCGCGGCGACCCAGCAACGGGCGCGGACCCCGCGGGCGGTGGTGGTGACTTCGAGGCCGTCAAGCAGGACGCACTGACGCAGCGACAGGACGCCCTTCGCGAACAGGCGACGCGTGAGGCCGACCTCGAGACCGAGGGAACGTTCGAGGGCGAACCCCAGCAATTCCGTGAGACACAAGGGCCGACGTTCGACCCCGAAGAGGTAAATCAGCCGCAGGCGACCGCGCCCCGAGCGGACCCGAACGCCGGGCAACGGATCCCCGAAGGCATGGCCGACGTGTTCGAGGTTGACCGCCGCGGCGTGGACGTCGTCGATGAGTCGGCGACCGTCCGCGGCGGCGGGCGAGGCGTCGTGGCGAGTGGCGCTGGTGCCGGCGCTGGCCCGACCATCGCAGAGGAAGCCGCCGAACCCCAGGTCGTCGTCGAGAGCGTCGAGCTGGACGGCAACGAAGACACGAGTCTCGACCCCGCGAGCACCACGGCCGGCGTTGATGTGCGACTCGCCGAGGCACAGAACGCCGAAGTCGTCGAGGCACTGAAATCGCGGGGCAAGGTGCGGACGGGTGTCGGCGTGGGGGCTGGGACCGCGACCGGCCCCGGCGCGGATGACGTGACGACCACCGCCACCGGGCCGGACACGGCGACGACACCCGATACCGACACAACCGTTCGCCCAGACCCCGACCCGGACCCAGACCCGGACCCCGACCCGGAACTCACGCCAGACCCCGACCCTGATCCAGACCCGGACCCGGACCCGGACCCGGACCCGGACTTTGACCCGGACCCCGATCCAGACCCCGACCCAGATCCGGACCCCGACCCGGAACTCGACTTGCTGCTACCGGAGCCGGAGGCCGAGCCGGTGCCGGACGACCGACGCAAGCAGCGGTCGTTCCTGGGAGAACTGTTCGCGAACCCGGTCGCGGACCCCACAGAAATCGATGACATTAGCGACGACCTCCTTGGAGGGCTTGACGATGACTTCTGAAGTCTACCAGGCCGGCCTCGCGTACGCCATCATCGTGTTTCTCGCCTCGTTCGTGATGGGCGCACTCATGCTCGCCGTCTTGAACGGCCCGCAGCAAGCCATGATCGACGCGAGCGTGAACCAGACCAACAACACGACCGCGGTCCACAACGGCCGGCGCTGGGTCGACCAAGCGTGGTCGTGGGCTCCGCTGTTCATCATGTTCTTGGGGACTGTGCAGCTCATTGGGCGGGCCGTCATCGAACGGAGGGGTGTCTAATGCGCGGGATTATCGTCCTCGTGGTGGCGCTGTTCGGTATCTCCGCGTATATGCTCGTGGCCCCGGCAACGATGCAGCCGGTGTCTGATTCCGTCACCGAGAGCGGCGGCGATATGTCCGCGGTGAACGGCGGTTCGACGATCTCGACGATGAAGGAAGTGATGTTCCAGTGGGTGCCGCTCGTGTTCATGGCCGG
>CAZOEX010000051.1:0-11246 GCA_964578925.1 uncultured Gemmatimonadota bacterium
TGTCGTCGCCGTCGGGCATGTAGGCGAAGCGCTCGAGCTCGCCATCGACGAGCTGTGATACGAAGCGCTCCTCCGCGGCGCAGGGTCGCCGCGTCACGGCGATGACCGATTTGAGGGGACAGTTGCAGAGCCGGATGATCGTCTCCCCCGTCTCCTCGTCCTTCTCCAGCTCGGGCATGAAGCCGGCATCCGCCAGGATCCGTACCGCCTCCCGCTCCCGATGCGCCAACGTCATCGCCTCCACCCGGGCGGCCGCCTCCGCATACGCCTCGTCCACGCGCTGCTCGAAGAAGTCGTCGATGACCTCCTCCCGGCCCGACTCGAGAAGATGCTCGATGAACTCCACCAGGAGCTCGGCCTCGCCGCTCGGAAACAGGGCCTCCCCAGCATCGGTGAGACCATAAATCACGTGCGGACGCCCCGGTCCGTGACGTTTCGTCCCGGCGCGCTCGACCAGGCGACGCGCTTCCAGCGACTTGAGATGCTCCCTGAGCGTACCCCTGGCCAGATCGAAGCCCTCGGCCAACTCCCCCGTAGTCGAAGGACCGCGCCGCTTCAGGGCGTGGAGAAGTTGGCGCTGTGTGTCTCCGAGACCGGGAACCCGGAGCTGGTCGGCATCACGCATGCACTGATTCTGGGCGACGGGACGCGTATTGTCAAGGTATAACTAGTTATTTAGGAAATATCCTTGACAACCTTTTAAAGGTGTGATAGGATCCGATCAGTCATCCACTGATCGCTTCAACCCGCATCGAAGAGGTCTACGCGTGCAGACCACATACAGGCAGCCCGTCCGGCTCGTGATTCTTGTTTTCCTGGCTGCTGCGGCAGCCGCATGCGGGGGGAGCGAGGGTCCACCGGGCGGTGCTGCCTCTTCTTCCGATGACGTCTCATCCGAGGCGTCCGGCGGCGGGCTCACGGCGGAGGAGCTGGAGTACGGGATCGGCCCGATCCGCTCGCTCGACCTCGGGCCCGTCGACCGCGAACTCGCCGAGGCGGGCGCCGAAGTCTTCAGGGTGAAGTGCGCCGCGTGCCACAAGATCGACGAAGACTACGTGGGTCCCGCCCTCGGGGCGGTCACGGAGCGCCGAACGCCCGAGTACGTGATGAACATGATCCTCAATCCGGATGAGATGGTCGCGCGCCATCCCGAGGTGAAGGCGCTGCTCGCGCAGTACTACACCCCGATGCCCGACCAGAACCTGAGCGAGGCGGACGCGCGCGCGGTGCTCGAATACCTCCGCGACCCGTCGGTCGCACCGCATGCGGCCGAAGTCGACGAGGGCGCCGGATCCTGAGCCGAAGCATTGGAATGCATCGAATACCGAGAACCCGAACACTAGAGAACGGACCATGAAAAACAAGGGACGCCGAATCCTGTTGCTCGCGGGGGCCGTCGCGTTCGCCGGAGCCTTCACGTACGCCTGCCAGACCGGGGCCGGACCGGCCGCGGGAGCGGGCGACGCGGCGCAGCAGGTGTACGTGCCACCGGGCGAGTACGACGAATACTACGCCTTCATGTCGGGCGGCTTCAGCGGCAACGTGACCGTACACGGCCTGCCCTCCGGCCGCCTGATCAAAACCGTGCCCGTCTTCTCGCAGTTCCCGGAGAACGGATGGGGATACTCAGAGGAAACGAAGGCGATGTTCATGACGAGCTTCGGATTCGTGCCGTGGGACGATTCCCACCACCCGGAGCTGTCGCAGACCGAAGGGGTCCCCGACGGACGCTGGCTCTTCATCAACGGGAACAACACACCCCGCGTGGCGCGGATCGACCTGAAGTCGTTCGAGACCGAGGAGATCCTCGAGATCCCGAACTCGGCGGGTAACCACGCCTCGCCCTTCATCACCCCGGACTCGAAATACCTGGTCGCCTCGACCCGGTTCAGCGTGCCGATCCCGCAGGCCGACGTGTCGATCGACAGCTACGAGGAGAACTTCGACGGCACGATCTCCTTCATCCGGGCCGACCAGCCGGGGGACATGGACATCGCCTTCCAGATCGAGGTCCCCGGCTACAACTACGACCTCTCGCACGCCGGCCGCGGGCCGTCGTACGGCTGGGCGTTCCTCACCAGCTACAACACCGAGGAAGCCAACACGATGCTGGAGCGTGAGGCCTCGCAGAACGACAAGGACTTCATCGCCGCGGTCAACTGGCAGCGGGCGGAGGAGTGCGTGGCGAACGGAGCCGGCGAGATGCGGGACGCACGGTACGCGCACAATCACCTGGACGAGAACCGGATCGCGCAGCACGAGATGCGGGAGGACGTCCGAGTCCTCATGCCCGCCGACTGTGAGGGCGTGATCTACTTCCTCCCGACTCCGAAGTCCCCGCACGGCGTCGATGTCGATCCGACGGGCGAGTACATCGTGGCGGGCGGGAAGCTGGCGACCGTGATTCCCGTACACTCGTTCACCAAGATGCTCGACGCGATCGAGGCCGAGCGCTTCGAGCGGGTGGTCGAGGACATCCCGGTGCTCGAATACGAGGCCGTGATGGCCGGCGAAGTGCAGGAGCCCGGTCTCGGCCCGCTGCACACGGAGTTCGACGGCGAGGGCAACGCCTACACGTCGATGTTCATCTCCTCCGAAGTCGTCAAGTGGGAGCTGGGGAGCTGGGAAGTGCTCGACCGGATGCCGGTCTACTATTCGATCGGCCACCTGATGATCCCGGGCGGCGACTCGTCGAACCCCTGGGGCCAGTACCTCGTGGCGCTCAACAAGATCACGAAGGACCGCTACCTGCCCACGGGCCCCGAGCTGGCACACGCCGCGCAGCTCATCGACATCTCCGGCGAGCGGATGCGGATGATCCTCGATTTCCCGACGATGGGCGAGCCGCACTACGCGCAGGCTCTACCGGCGGAGCTCGTGAGCGAGGACCAGGTGCAGATGTATCCGCTGGAAGACAACGGCAACCCGTACGCGACCACGAGCGAAGACGAGGCCCGGGTCGAACGTGACGGCAACACGGTGCACGTCAACATGACGGCGATCCGAACCCACTTCGTACCGGACAACATCGAGGGCGTCATGGTGGGCGACACCGTGCTCTTCCACGTGACGAACCTCGAGCAGGCCTGGGACGTGCCGCACGGCTTTGCCGTGATGGGCGCCAACAACGCCGAGCTGCTCGTGATGCCGGGCGAGACCCGCACGCTGAAGTGGGTCCCGCAGAGGGAGGGCGTATATCCCTTCTATTGCACGGACTTCTGCTCGGCGCTCCACCAGGAGATGCAGGGCTACATCCGCGTGTCGCCTCGCGGAAGCAATCCGACGCTGGCCTTCGGCACGGGCAGCTGACGCTTCGACGATAGATCTCATTCCCTTCGCCCGGGGGCTCGCCAGGCCCCCGGGCGGATCAAAGACGATAGACCGATGACTTCGAACACGGCGCGTCCCGCATCTCGCCTGATCGTTCTCGCCGCAGCGCTCGCTCTCGTGGCGCTCTACTTCGTACCCCTGTGGCGGATCACCCTCGACGCGCCCCAGTTTCCCGAGGGGATCGGCCTGTACATTCAGATCGACGCCATAGAGGGCATCAACCCCCACGATCTGCAGAACATCAACGGGCTGAACCACTACATCGGGATGAAGGAGATCCATCCCGAATCGATCCCCGAGCTGCGCTGGATGCCCTGGATCCTCGGCGTGCTGATCGGCTGGGGCCTGGCGGCCGCCGCGATCGGGAAGCGCTGGATGATTTGCGGGTGGCTCGGGCTGCTCGGCCTGGCCACCGTGGCCGGTCTCGCGGATTTCTACATGTGGGGCTACGACTACGGCCACAACCTCGATCCCACCGCGGCGGTGAAGGTGCCGGGCATGACGTACCAGCCGCCGCTGATCGGTTCGAAGGAGATCCTGAACTTCACCGCGACCTCGCTGCCGGCCGTCGGCGGGTGGATCGCGGTCGCCGCCGGGCTGCTGGCAGGCTGGCGCTGTTGGTTCGAGCGTCGCCTGCGGCGGGAGGCACGCAGCGACGGCGAACGCGGCCCCGAACACGGGGCGGCGGGAGTCACCGCGGTCCTGGCGACGCTGCTGGCCGTGGGCGCCGTGGCGGGCTGCGGCGACATTCCGGAGCGGACGTCGAGCCACGAGGAAATGGAGCACTCCCCCGCCGCGGTCGACGCCGGGGCGCTCCCGATCGACGAGGAAGTGGGATTGGGAGACGAGGAAGGGCGTCCGGAGGCCGCTCCGGACAAGGGGCGGCTCGCGCGCCGCGTCGTCGTCGAGCCCGGCGGCGAGCCGTCCACCATCGCCGAGGCCGTTCGGCGCGTGGCACCGGGCGGCCGGGTGGTCGTGCGGTCGGGCACGTATCGCGAGCCGACGATCGTCGTCGATCGGCCCCTGACGATCGAGGGCGAGGGGTATCCGGTCATCGACGGAGAGGGACGACGCCAGCTCTTCACGGTCACGGCCGACGGCGTCCGAATCACGGGCCTGGCACTGCGCAACGTGGGGATCAGTTACGTGGAGGATCGAGCCGCGATACGCGTCGAGGAAGCCGCCGACTGCGAGATCGACCACAACCGGATCGAAGGCGGCTTCTTCGCAATCTACCTGGCGCGGACCGACGGCTGCCGGATCGTCGGCAACGAGATCCGGGGGACCGGCTCGCGCGAAACCGACTCGGGCAACGGGATTCACGCCTGGTATTCGCGCAACCTGGAAATCGCCGGGAACCGCGTGCGCGGACACCGCGACGGCATCTACCTCGAGTTCGTGGAGCAGGCCCGCGCGTCGCGCAACGAGATCACCCGCAACATCCGCTACGGGCTGCACTTCATGTACTCCGACGGGGGCGAGTACGAGAGGAACCGTTTCGTGGACAACGGGGCGGGGGTCGCGGTCATGTACACCAGCGACATCGCGATGACGGGGAACCGATTCGAGAACAACCGGGGCGGCGCCTCGTTCGGCCTTCTGCTGAAGGACATCGACGACAGCGAGATCAGCGAGAACGTCTTTCGCGACAACTCGGTCGCGCTGTACGCCGAGGGATTCGACCACACGACGGTCAAGGACAACCTCTTCGTGCGGAACGGGCGGGCGATCCGGCTCCTCTCGAACTCCACGGGCTCCGTCTTCCGCCGCAACGATTTCGTCGGCAACACCTTCGACGTAACGACGAACAGCCGGCGGGTGCGCAGTGCCTTCTCCGGCAACCACTGGGACGAATACCACGGCTACGACCGTGACGACGACGGCGTCGGCGACGTCGCGCACCGCCCCGTCCGTCTCTTCGCGCTCGTGGTGGAGCGGGCGCCCGTGACGACGATCCTCCTTCGCAGCTTCTTCGCCATCCTGCTCGACTGGACGGAGTACGTGCTCCCCTCGCTGACGCCGCGAAACCTGGTCGATCCGGCGCCGGCGATGCGTCCGGTCGAGGGCGCCGACGCGCCCGGACGGCTGACGTGAGCGCGATGATCCGGGTCCGGGCGCTCGAGAAGAGCTACGGGCGCCTGCCGGTCCTTCGCGGTCTCGACACCGACGTCCCGGCGGGACGGGTCACGGCGCTGGTCGGACCGAACGCGGCGGGGAAGACGACGCTCGTCAAGGCGATCCTCGGGCTCGTTCGGCCGGACGCCGGGACGATCGAACTCGACGGGACGATGATCGGCCCCGACCCGACAGCGCGTGAGCGCATCGGCTACATGCCGCAGCTCCCGGCCTTTCCCGACAACCTCCGTGTACGGGAGCTCTTCCGCTTCGTGGACGAGCTGCGCGGCGTCCCGACAGGCGAGGGGCGGGCTCCTCCCTTCGGCCGGCCTCGAGAGGAGCTGATCGAACGCTTCGGCCTGTCCGACTCGCTGGACAAGCGACTCGGGACCCTGTCGGGCGGAACGCGCCAGAAGGTGAACGCGGCGCTGGCCTTCCGCTACGGCACCGACGTACTGATCCTGGACGAGCCCACCGCGGGCCTCGACCCGCTGAGCCGGTCGCGCCTGAAGGACCTGATCCGCAGCGAGCGCGAACGCGGAACGACCGTGCTCGTCACCTCCCACGTGCTCAGCGAGTTGCGGGAGCTGGCGGAGCACCTGATTTACGTCGTCGACGGGAAGAAACGCCACGACGGTCCCGTCGACGCCCTGCTCCGCCGCATGGAGACCGACGACCTCGAGCGCGCCGTCGCCCGGCTGATGGAGGCGGACGTCGACGGCGCGGAAGCGGACGCCGGGGGCTCCGCCGGCCGGCGGCCGGCGCTGGAGGTGTTGTGAGCACCCGCGGAAGGGGCGCGATGCGCACGGCGGCGAGGATCGCCGGGTACGAGGCCCGCGACGTCGCCCGGGGTCGGTGGATCGTCGCGTACGCGCTCATCCTCCTGGGGACCGCGCAGGCGCTCGTGATGCTCGAGGCGGATGTCGTGCGCGCCGCAACCGGCCTGGTGAACGCCGCGCTCCTCGTGACCCCGCTGGTCGGGCTTCTGTTCGGCGCCCTCTACATGTACGGCGCCCGGGACTTCAACCGGCTGCTCCTCGCCCAGCCGGTCGGCCGGCGCGAGCTCTTCGGCGGACTCTACGCGGGCGTCGCGCTCCCCCTCTTGGGCGCGGAGCTGCTCGGCCTCGGACTGCCGCTGGGGATCGCCGCGCTCCGGCAGGGAACCGGATTCGGGGGCGTCGGCCGCCTTCTCGTCGTGGTCGTGGCGCTCACCCTTGTGAGCGTGGCGCTGGCCTTCCTCGTGGCGGTCACGATCCGGGATCGGGCCGCGGGCATGGGTGTGGCGATCCTCGTATGGCTCGGCCTCACCGTACTGTACGATGGACTCTTCGCGTCGCTCGCCGTGGCCCTGCCCGATGTGCTGCTCGAAAAGCCCGCGCTCGCGCTCACGTTGCTCAACCCGGTCGACACCGCGCGGATCCTGCTCCTGATGGAATTCGACGCCGCGGCCCTGCTGGGCTACACGGGGGCCGTCTTCCGCGGCTTCTTCGGTGGGAGCACCGGGCTCGTCGTGGCCTCCGGCGTGCTGGCCGCGTGGATCGCTCTGCCCCTGCTCGCGGCGCGGCGCGCGTTCGATCGCGCAGACCTCTAGAGGCCTGTTCAGCAGGCCTCTAGCCGTAGCCCAGCTCGTCGAGGCGGTCCTCGTCCATTCCGAAGAAGTGCCCGATCTCGTGCAGCACCGTGATGCGCACCTCCTCGACCACCTCTCGCTCCGTCCGGCAGTACTCGAGGAGGGGAGCCCGGAAGATCGTGATCTGATCCGGCAGAAGGAGGTCGTCGTGCCGGCGCTCGATCAGCGGGACGCCTTCGTACAGGCCGAAGAGGGTGTCCCGGGGATCGTCCGGGTCGGCGCCCACCGAACGGAGGAGCTCGGGATCCGGACGCTCGCGGATCACCACGCTCACGTTCTGCATGTGCGCCTCGAACTCCTCCGGCAGCAGCCCGAGGGCCCGGGCCACCAGCTCTTCGAAGCGCTCCTCCGACATCCGGATCATCGTTCGGCAACCCCGTCGAGGCGGAACGGCTCCGCCATTTCTCGCACTTCCGTCACGCGGACCTCGACGACGTCGCCCGCGGTCTTCGCACTCAAAGTACCTCCAGGCGATCCCGAATGCGCGCTCTCGCCGCCGTCCGGTCGAGCTTGCCGGTGTCCGTCTCCGGGAGCGCGGCGACCCATGCCAGTCGACGTGGCCGCTCGAAGACGGCCAGCCGGGACTCGAGCCAGGCGCGGAGCTCCTCCGCGGTCGGCCGAACATCCGTCGAGCTCCCTTCCAGCGCGACCGCCACGAGCTCGCCCCACTCTTCGTCGGGGACGCCGAAGACCACGGCGCGGCGGACCGCCGGGTGCCGCTCGAGCACGTCTTCGACGGTCCGGGGCGCCACGTTCTCGCCTCCCGTGACGATGACGTCGTCCGCTCTTCCGAGCACGCGTAGCGCGCCGTCCTCCAGCCGGCCGCGATCGGCGGTGCGAAGGTAACCGTCGGGCGTCCAGGGGTCCGCGAGCGCCGAATCCGCTCCCTCTCCCGCCCGCTCGGCTCGCCGCACGTCGCCCACGGCCGTGCAGAGCGTCGGACCGCCGATCTCGATGCGGCGATCGACGACCCGCAGCGGGATGCCCGGAAGCGGGACGAGACGTCTCGGGTCGTCCGGCGTTGCGGTGGCGACCTGGGCGCAGGTCTCCGTCATTCCGTAGGTGGCGAGCGCCGGGAAACCGCGCCGGACGATCTCGTCCCACAGCGCGCCCCCAGCGGCAGCGCCCCCGAGGAGCGCGGCTCGCAGCGCGGACGGCGGCGTCCAGCCCGGATCCGCCGCGAAGAGCTGATGGAGCATGGTGGGCACGAAGGACGCCAGCGTCACCCGCTCCTCCTCGATCATCCGGACCACGAGGGCCGGCTCGAATCCCCCGGTGAGCACGATCGCGCGGCCGGCGAGCATGCACCGGACGACGATCGACAGGCCGCCGACATGGGCCAACGGAAGGCAACAGAGCCAACGATCGTCGGACTCCCATCCCAGGTGCGCCTCCGACGCCGCGGCGGCGGCGCGGAAGGCCCCGCGAGACAGCTCGACGGCACGGGGGGATCCCGAACTCCCGGAGGTGAAGAGGATCGCCTGCGGTTCCCCGTCCGCCGCTTCGCCGGCCCCGGCGTTCGACTCCGGCGACGCCGCCGCGCCCGGACGACGGCGCCAGCGCACGAACCCGTCCTCGTCCGCCTGCGGCGCCTCGCCGCTTCCGGCGACGTGAACATCGCCGGTATCTAGATCGTGGACCGGCGCGAGCAGGCGGAGCCGATGTTCCCGATCCTCCGCGGAGATCCCCGGATGCAGCGGCGCCGCGCACACCCTCGCGTCGAAGAGGGCGAGCAACCGGACGATCGATTCGTGGGTCGGGTAGGCGTCGAAGGCCACGCAGCGAACCGATCCGGTCAAGGCCCCGATCGAGGCGAGCCGCGCCCGCTCGCTCCGGACCGCCTCCGCGAGCTCGGCCGCCGTCCAGCGGCGATCGGGGGTGACGAGCGCGAGACCATCCCGCGTCACCGGGAGACGTCCGCTCCGTGGCCCGGTCCTTCCGCCGGGACGATCCAGGCATCCGAGCGCTGTGGCAGGTCGTCGTGGCCGGCCAGCCCGGCCGCCGGCGCATCGCCCGACGGATCGGCGGCGGCGAGGGCCAGGGCGAGCTCGCAGGCCGCTGCATGGGCGACCGGTCCACCGAAGGTATGGCTCACGATCACGCGAATTCCGTCATCGAACGCCGTTTCGGCCAGGCGAATGCAGTCTCGCAGGCCGCCGAGAACCATCGGCTTCAGCACGAACACCGCGCAGCCGCCCGGACCCGTCAGCCGATTCGGCGCCCCGGGAAGGCGAAGCGATTCGTCCGCTGCGATCGGGACCGGCGTTCCGCCGAAAGAGAGCAGCTCTTCGGGCCCCACCGGCTGCTCAACGAATTCGGGGTTGATCTCCTGCTTCAGGACGGGCAACCGATCACGTGCGGTGGCCGGAGACCAGCGCCCGTTGACGTCGAGCCGGAGCTTCAGGTAGGGGAATTCGGCGCGAACGGCGCGAAGCTCAGCGAGCTCTCCGTCGAAATCGGCGCCTCCGAGCTTGCACTTCACGGTCCGGTAGCCGGCGGCCACCAGCTTTCCCACCTGAGCGGACGGCGCTTCGGACGTCTCGGGCGCTCCCGGGCGCTCCGCGCCGGAGAGCGTCACGAGCCCGGCCACGGCGAGCCGCTCGACCGGCCGCGTCGGCACGCCCAGGTCCAGGAGGAGGGCGTGCAGCGGAACGCCGAGCCGCCGGGCCGCCAGGTCCAGCATCGCCGTGTCGATCGCACAGCGGGCGGACGGAAGATCGGCGAAATCGAGCTCCGCCGGCAGCTCGAGCGCGGGCAGCGCGGGACCGCCCGCGCCCGTGTCGATCTCCCCCCGTCCCCAGCGAAGCGCCCATTCGTCCAGCGCACGTTCGACGTCGTCGAGCGCGTCCGTAGAATAACCCGGGAGGGGAGACGCCTCGCCCCAACCGACGACGCCGTCCTCGTCCATCACCCGGAGCAACACCGCGTCTCGTTCGTCCCCCGCCGGATCTTCGACGCGCGTCCGGAGTGCTCCGGCCATTCGCTCGCTCATCGGTAACCGCCCGCCAGGATCCCGGCGCTGAAGAGGACGCTGAACACGAAGAGCAGCTTCGCCGTGCGCGACAGGGTCCGGTTCAGCACGGGTCCCCGGTATTTCCGCAGATGGACGATCAGCACGACGGCGATCGGAAAGGTCAGGAAGACGAGCAGGCTCCACGCGGACACGTAGCGGCGCCACACCATCCACCACGCGACGGCGTAGGCGCCGACGAGCAGGACGCCGTACTCCGCGACGCCGACCGGCCGGCCGAACACCGCCGGCACCGTCCGCTTCCCGGCCAGCCGGTCGGTCTCGTGGTCGCGAACGTTGTTTACGACGAGGATCGCGGTGGCCAGGCAGCCCTCCATCAACCCGGCCGGCCAGGCCGCGGTCGGGATCTCTCCCATCTGCACGAAGGCCGTGCCGCAGACGGCGACGAAGCCGAAAAAGAGCAGGACGAAGAGATCGCCGAGCCCGCGGTAGCCGAAGGGCAGAGGACCCCCGGTATAAGCGATCGCCGCGGCGATCGAGGCGAGCCCGATCGCCACGACCGGCCACCCCGCCACCAGGACGAGGTAGACGCCCACCAGCATGGCGAGACCGAATACGGCCCACATCCCGCGCTTCATCTCCCGCGCGGTGAGCAGCCCCGCCTGCGTCACCCGGAGCGGGCCGAGCCGGTCGTCGGTGTCGGCCCCCTTCTCGTAGTCGTAGACGTCGTTGGCGAAGTTCGAACCGATCTGCAGGAGAAGCGCCCCGGCGAGAGCGGCGACGGCCGGGCCGATCGCGAAACCGCGCGCCTGCCAGGCGATCGCGGTTCCCACGAGCACGGGCGCCGCCGCCGCCGGCAGAGTCTTCGGCCGCGCCGCGAGCGCCCACGCCCGGACACGACTCACGGGAAGCGCGGATACTTCGAGAAGTCGGGCTTCCGCTTCTCGAGGAAGGCCCTCTTCCCTTCCTGCGCCTCCTCGGTGAGGTAGAAGAGCAGGGTCGCGTCGCCCGCCAGCTGCTGAAGACCCGTCTGGCCGTCGCAGTCGGCGTTGTGCGCCGCCTTCAGGAGACGGATCGCCGTGGCGCTGTGCTGCAGGATCTCGCGGCACCACTGGACGGTCTCCTCCTCGAGCTTCTCGAGTGGAACGACCGTGTTCACCAGGCCCATGTCGAGCGCCTCCTGCGCGGAGTACTGGCGGC
>CAZOEX010000052.1:0-11222 GCA_964578925.1 uncultured Gemmatimonadota bacterium
GGCTCAAGTGGGACATGGGCTGGATGCACGACATGTTGAGGTACATGTCCCGGGATCCCGTGCACCGGCGCCACCACCACGGCGACCTGACCTTCCGCCAGCTCTACGCCTTCACCGAGAACTTCGTGCTCGCCTTCTCGCACGACGAGGTCGTGCACGGCAAGGGCTCCCTGCTGCGGCGCATGGCCGGCGAGGGCGCGGCGCGCTTCGCGAACCTGCGGCTGCTCTACGCGAGCATGTTCGCGCAGCCGGGCAAGAAGCTGCTCTTCATGGGCGACGAGTTCGGACAGGTGGACGAGTGGGACCACGAGTCGAGCCTCGACTGGCATCTGCTCGAGACGCCGATGCACGCCGGCGTCTCGCGGTGGGTCGCCGATCTGAACGGGCTCTACCGTGAGGAGCCGGCTCTGCACGAGCTGGATTGTGACCCGGGCGGCTTCGAGTGGGTCGCGCCGGACGACAGCCTGCAGAACGTGATCAGCTTCCTCCGTCGCTCCGCGGACGGCGAGCGCATGGTGCTGGCGGTGTTCAACTACGCCCCGGTCGAGCGCACCGGCTATCGGGTCGGGGTGCCGCATGCCGGCACCTGGGTCGAGTTGTTGAACAGCGACGCCCGGGAGTACGGCGGATCCGGCGCCGGAAACCTCGGGCGCGTCGACGCGGAGTCCGAACCGTTTCACGGCATGCGGTGGTCGCTCTCGCTCACCCTTCCTCCGCTCGCGGCCGTCCTCCTCCGGCCGGAGAGCTAAAGGCCGTTGAAGAACGGAGGTGTCCTCCAGTGAGCGGTCGAGGCGTCTGCGTCCACGGCCACTTCTACCAGCCTCCGCGCGAGAACCCCTGGACCCGGGAGATCGACACCGAGCCCTCGGCTGCGCCGTGGAACAACTGGAACGAGCGGATCGCCGACGAATGCTACGGACCGAACACCCGAGCCGCGGTGCACGGTCCCCGAGGACAGGTACGCCGGCACGACAATTTCGCCGCGATCAGCTTCGACGTGGGACCGACGCTGATGGCGTGGCTGCGGCGCGATCGCCCGGACATCCACGACGCCATCGTCGCGGCGGACGCGGCGGCAGCGGCACGCCCGGGCGGCCACGGCGGGGCGATCGCCCAGGTGCACGACCACATCATCATGCCGCTGGCCGACGATCGCGATCGTCGTACGCAGGTCCGCTGGGGGCTGGCGGACTTCCGCCGCCGGTTCGGGCGCGAGGCGGAAGGGATGTGGCTGCCCGAGACCGCCGTCGACATTCCGAGCCTGGAGAGCCTGGCCGCGGCGGGCGTACGGTTCACCGTTCTCGCTCCTCACCAGGCGGCGCGGGTCCGTGCCCCGGGAGGCGACTGGGAGGACCCGGCCCGGACGCTGGAGACGGGGCGCGCCTACCGCCAGCGCCTCCCCTCGGGTCGCGAGATCGCGATCTTCTTCTACGATGGCGCGCTGTCGCGCGACGTGGCGTTCAACGGAGTGCTGCACGACGGCGTGGAGTTCGCCAGGAGGCTGCGGGGGCTGGCCTACGACGGCGACGCACCCTCGCTCGGACACATCGCCACCGACGGGGAGAGCTACGGACACCACCACCGGTACGGAGAGATGGCGCTCGCTCGCGCTCTCGACCTGCTGGCGCGCGACGAGGGCGTCGAGCTGACGAACTACGGCGCCTGGCTGGCGCGGCACCCGCCGAAGGACGAGGTCGAGATCGCCGAGAACACCTCCTGGAGCTGCATGCACGGAGTGCGGCGCTGGGCCGGTGGCTGCGACTGTGGAACGGGCGGGGCCGGGTGGGACTACGGCTGGCGAGCGCCGCTGCGGCGGGCGCTCGACGGCCTGCGGCAGGCGCTCGGGGCGCGGTACGAGGCCGAGGCGGGCGCCTTCTTCCGCGAGCCGGGTGACGCCCGGGACGACCACGCGGAGCTGTGGCTGGGCAACCCGGCGGCGCGCGACGATTGGTGGCGGCGCCATCTGCGGCCCGGCGCCGACCGAACGGCCGGTCACCGCCTGCTGGCGATGGAGCACGCGGCGATGCGGATGTTCACGAGCTGCGGCTGGTTCTTCGACGACCCGGCGGGCCTCGAGACACGCCAGGTGCTGCGCTACGCGGCGCGCGCCATCGATCTGGCCGGGTTGGTCGGCGTCGACGGAGAGCCGGTGGACGCGCCGCCGGTGGCCGAATTGATGGCCGAGCTGGAGCAGGTCCGGTCGAACCGGGTTGGGGAATGGACGGGGGCGGACGAACTTCGACGAATTCTGCGGGAAGATCGCCCGCGGGCCGAACCCGGCGATCGGCGGCTCGGCGCGGGGCCCTTCGAACTCAGTCCGCGGACCTGGTGACGATGCGGTTGGTGGCGTCGAGTACGGCGGCGGCCGCCGCGTGCACTAGGGTCGAGCGGACGGGGACGGCGCCGATGTAGCGCCGGCCGACGTCGTCGCGATCGCGGAGCGCGACGAGGACGACGTCGGCGTCGAAGGCGTGGAGCCGCTTGATGCCCAGAAGCTCGAAGTGAGGGTGACCGATGGCCTCGTGCAGGGCCCCCATCGCCGCCTCGGCGGCCGTACGCAATTCGATGGTCTCGTGCCCGACGCCCTCCGACACCCCGTCGTAGTGCGACCGACCGATTCGCAGCGTGACGACGACTTCGATGCGGGAGCCCGGGGCGCGGTCGGCGACGGCGCGCAGGAGGTTCGGGCGCGACAGACCGAGACCCTTCTCGGGTTCGGTGACGGCCTGCGTCGCCGCGTCCGGCTTCGTTTGACTGCTCATCCGTGTGGCGGCCCTGCTCTAAAGGTGGCGTTCTCGCCGCGTGCGTCGCCTCGCAGGCGGCGCGATCTGGCGACGGGAGACGAATGTTGCACAAATTGCGCCATGGCCGACGAAGAACTTCGCAGCGCTCCCGTCTTCTACCTCCGCGACGCGGCCCGGCGCCGGGCCGGCGAATTGGCCGAGCTGGCGCGGACCGAGATCCGGCATCTCCGGGCGCTTCGCCTGGCTTCCGGCGACGGCGTGCGCCTCACGGACGGACGGGGTGCGCTCTGGGGCGCGCGGCTGACGGGGGAAGGCGCCGCCGTGCGGCTCGTCGAGACGCTGGATGCGCCGCCGCCTCTCGAGGTGGAGCTCTGGGCGCCCGTCGGCAACAAGCAGGCCACGCTCTGGCTGGTGGAGAAGGCCGCCGAGTTCGGCCTGCGGCGGCTGCAGCCCGTCGAGTGCATCCGTTCCGCCTCGGTCGCGGACGCCGGACGATCCGCGGCATTCTGGGAAAAGGCGCGACGACGGGCCCTGGCGGCGGTCAAGCAGAGCGGGAGCACCTGGGCTCCCGAGATCGCGCCCCCCGCGGTGCTCGCGGAGCGACTCGCCCGCCTGGACGAAGGCGGCGATCGAATCGTGCTCGATCCGTCGGGTCCTCCTCTGGCCGGGGCTCTGAACGGCTGGTCGGGCACGCCGCCGGCCGTCCTGCTGGTCGGACCCGAAGGCGGGCTCGAGGAATCCGAGCGGTCGGCCTGCGCCGCCGCGAATTTTCGACCGGCGTCCCTCGGAACGACGATTCTCCGGTTCGAGACGGCGGCCGTGGCCGCCCTGGCGGTCGCCGCCCAGAGGGCCCTCCTGCTCGAAGCGACGGACTGATCGGAAGGAAAGAAGAATGACGACAGACTGCCTGTTCTGCCGCATCGTGAGAGGCGAGGTTGCGTCCGAGCGCGTGGCGGAAGGAGACGACTGGCTGGCATTTCGCGACATCAATCCGCAGGCGCCCGTACACGTGCTCGTCATCCCGAAGGAGCACGTCGAGAGCGTGGCGACGTTCGACGCGGACGAAGCGGAGGCGGCCGGCCGGCTGCTGCTCGCCGCGGCCGAGACCGCCCGGAAGCTCGACGTGGACGAGGACGGGTATCGGCTGGTCACGAACCGGGGAGAGAAGGCGGGCCAGAGCGTCTTCCACCTGCACATCCACCTGCTGGCCGGCCGGCCGATGCGCTGGCCACCGGGTTGAGCTCCCGCGCCGAGGCCCTGCCGCACGGGCTGCGCGTCATGGAGTTCGCCGCCGTGCTCGACGCGGTGGCGGCCCACGCCGGCACGTCGGCGGGCGCCGCCCACGTGCGCGGACTCCGCCCGACCGGGAAGGTCGACGAGGCGCGCGAGCGTCTCGCCACGACGGACGAAATGATCTCTCTCGTGCTGCGCCACGACTGGGCGTCGATGGCGATCCCCGACGTCGCGGGTGCGCTCGATCGGCTCGCCGTGGACGGTTCGGTTCTCGACGAGGATGCTCTGCGCGAGCTCGGGCTACTCCTGACCGCTTCCCGGCGAAGTCGCGCCGACCTGCGCCGCGAGCCCGACGCGCTGCCGCGTCTCCATGGCCTGTCGGAGGGGCTGGTGGTCGATCGTGCGCTCGAAGAACGACTCCAGGACGCCTTCGGGGCTTCCGGCGAGCTCGTCGACGCTGCCAGCCCCGAGCTCCGCAGACTCCGCCGCGACCTTCGCGAGAGCCGCAGCCAGATGGTGCGCCGGCTCGAGGAGTTCGCCCGCTCGCTGCCGAGCCGTTTCCAGGTGACCGACGCCTCCGTGACCGTGCGCTCCGGCCGCTATTGCGTTCCGATACGCCGGGAGGGCGCGTCCCGGATCGGCGGCATCGTCCACGACGAGTCGTCGACCCGCCAGACGGTCTTCGTGGAGCCGCCGTCGGCGATCGAGGAGATGAACCGGATCGCCGGGCTCGAGCGAGAAGAGCAGCGCGAGGTCCGGCGCATCCTCGCGGCCCTCACCGACGCCCTGCGACCCTACGCGGACGCCCTGCGCCGAACGCTCGCGACGCTGGCCGAAGCGGACTCGCTGAACGCGCGGGCCCGATACGCGCTCGAGCACGGCGGGACGAAACCGGAGCTCGACGCCGTGGACGACGACGCGCCGATCGAGGTCGTCGACGCGACGCATCCCCTGCTGCTCGAGGGTGGCGAGCCCGCCGTCCCCTTCTCCCTTCGCCTGCATCCCGACGAGCGGGTCCTTCTGATCAGCGGCCCGAACGCGGGCGGGAAGACGGTCACGCTGAAGGCGATCGGGCTGCTGGCGGCGCTCGCCCAGAGCGGCATCGTCCCCCCGACGGGCGAGGGAACTCGGCTCACCGTCTTCGCCGACTTCTACGCCGTCATCGGCGACGAGCAGTCGATCACGGCGTCGCTTTCCACCTTCAGCGCGCAACTGGCCACGCTGGACGAGATTCTCGCCGGCGTCGGCACCGCGAGCCTGGTGCTGCTGGACGAGGTCGGCGGGAACACCGATCCGGCGGAGGGGGCGGCCCTCGCCGCGGCCATCCTGCTGCGGCTCGCCGATGAGGCTCGCTTGACGGTGGCGACGACCCATCTCGGAGCGCTCAAGGACCTCGCCGCCGAGGATCCGGCGGTGGTCAACGCGTCGCTCCAGTTCGACGCCGAGAAGCTGCGTCCGTCGTTCGTGCTCGTGCGCGATCGGCCGGGCCGCAGCTACGCGCTCGAGATCGCGTCACGGCTGGGTCTTCCCCCGGAGCTGATCGAGACCGCGCGGAGCCGGCTGACCGAGTCGGAGCGACGGATGGAGGATCTCCTGGCCGAGCTGGAGGAGGCGGAGGCCGAGCTCGATCGGCTGACGAGCGGCGCGCGCGCCGACGCCAGGGAGGTGGAACGTCGACGCGAGGAGATCGCCGAGCGGGAGCAGGCGCTGGAGCGACGGGAGAAGGAGATCGAGCGCGAAGCGAGGAAGGCGGCCGACCGCTACCTGCTGGAGGCGAGGAGCGACGTCGAGGCGGTCATCGAAGAGCTGCGGGAACGGACGAACGCTGCACCGGATGCCGAAGCGTCGGAGGCCGCGACCGAGGCGCGCCGCCGGGTCGAGGAGTTCGTGCGGCGCAATCGCGCGGCGGCCCCGGTCCCGCCCGACGAGGCGACATCCGACGAGTCCGACGGACGGTCTCGGTCGGGGGCTTCCGGCGTTCTGGCTCCCGGCGACCGCGCGACGTCGCGATCGCTCGGAGTGACCGGCGAGGTGCTGGAGATGGGGCCGGGCGAGGCCGTCCTCGAGGCGCGCGGCATGCGGTTCACCCTGGAGCCCGAGGACCTGGAGCCGGCGGGCGACGCGGCCCCGGATCCGGCGGTCTCGCAGCCGACGTCGGCGCCGCCCGAGCTCGAGGCCCGGCCCGAGGTCGATCTTCGGGGGCTGCGGGTGGACGAGATCCGGGGGCCGTTGCTGGCGGCGCTCGACGCGGCCGTCGTGGCCGATCTCGGGCGGCTCGTCGTGATCCATGGAAAAGGCACCGGCGCGCTGCGAGAAGCCGTGGGCCGACTCGTCGAATCGGACGATCGGATCGCCCGCGTCAGGCCGGGCGGCTTTGACGAGGGCGGGTCCGGGGTTACCGTACTCGAACTGGCGAGCGGTTGATCGCGGCGATGCGCACCGGGCTCGCGAAAGAAAGGAACGCGGAAGGAGCGACCCACTGATCTCCGGCCGGACATGGTGAGAGACAGCCTCGTCGAAGAGGTTCGGGAACGGGCGGACATCCTCGAACTCATCGGCGAGTCCGTCCGGTTGAAGCGATCCGGGCGGACCTGGCGCGGGCCCTGTCCCCTCCACGGGGGCGAGGGCCCGAACTTTTCTGTGGACCCCTCGCGCGGGATCTTCAAATGCTTCGTGTGCGGGGAGGGCGGGGATGTCTTCGCGTTCGTCATGAAGCACATGGGCATGGACTTTCCGACCGCCGTCCGACACGTGGCGGAGCACGCCGGCGTCGAGATTCCCGAGGAGGGCGAGCAGCGGGAGGATCCCTGGGCCCACCTGCGCGAGGCGCTGGCCTTCGCGGCGGAATGGTTCGCGGCCCGCCTGCGCGAGGAGGACGAGGGCGCCGCCGCTCGGGCGTACCTGGAGAGCCGCGGAGTGGCGCCGGAGCACTGGGAGCCCTTCGGCATCGGCCGGGCGCCGGCCGGATGGCGCGGGCTGATCGAGGCGGCCCGGGCCCACGGCATCACGGACGAGACCCTGATGCAGGCCGGGCTGGCGGCGACGAGCGAGAAGGCGCCGGAGCCCTACGACCGGTTCCGGAACCGCCTGATGTTCACGATCCACGATCTTCGGGACCGGCCGATCGGGTTCGGCGGGCGGGCCCTCGGTGACGACGAGCACGCGCCGAAGTACATCAACTCCCCCGAGTCCCCGATCTTCCACAAGGGGCGGCACCTCTTCGGGCTGGTCCGGGCGCGACACGAGATGCGGCGCGCCGGATACGGGATGATCGGCGAGGGGTTCATGGACGTCGTGTCGCTGCACGTGCACGGCTTCAAGACGGCCGTGGCGCCGCTCGGCACGGCACTCACCCCCGAACAGGCGGAGCTGCTGGCCCGGTACGCGAAGAAGGCCTATCTGCTGTACGATAGCGACGCGGCGGGCCTGCGGGCGACGTTTCGGGCGGGCGATGCGCTGCTCGCAGCCGGCGTGCACCCGATGGTCGTGACGCTTCCCGACGGGGAAGACCCCGATTCCGTGCTCCGTTCCGACGGCCGCGAGGCCCTCGGCGATCTGGTGGAGGACGCCGTCGATCTGCTCGACCGCAAGCTCCAGATCCTCGAGCGGCAGGGCTATCTCGAGACGATCGAGGGGCAGCGGCGCGCGGTGGACGGTCTGCTCAGTACCTTGCGCGCGGTGAAGGATCCGGCTCTGCTGGACCTGTACCTGGCGCGGGCGTCCGAGGGAACGGGCGTTCGCCGGCAGACCCTGGTGTCGGAGGTGACGCGATCCTCGGAAGCGGCACGGCGCCCTCGACGGTCGCGCTCCGGACGCGGCCCCGGGGGAGACCGAGGCCCGACGCCGGCGGAGCATCGCGGCACCCTGCCGTCCACCGAACGGACGATCCTCGTCCTCTTGCTGCGCGATCCGGAGCTGCTGGAGACGGCGGACGCAGAGGGCCTGGAGGCCGAGCACTTTCGGCATCCGGGCCTGCGGCGCATCTATGAAACGTTGCGCGAGCGGGACGAGGTGGACACGGCGGCGATCGCCGAAAGGCTGCGTCCGGATGACGTGCCCCTGCTCGAACGGCTCCGATCGGACACGACGGAGTATCTCGACTGGCACGGCGTGCTCGGGCTCAACATCCGTTTCCTCGCCAACGCGCGGGAGCGTGCCGAGCTGGAGCACTTCGACCGCCAGATCCCGCTCGCGGAAGAGGACGAGCAGCGGGAGCTGCTGATACGAAAGGACCGGGCGGCCCGGGAGCTTCGCGGCAAAGGCGCCGCGCCCTGGGGCGTCTTGCGAACAAAGAACGAAGAGCCGGCGCCACGGAGCGACGGCTCTTGAATCCCGAAGGGGGGGAGGTGTAGTGGAAGACCAGACGGTACAGACGCTGCTGTCGTTGCAGGAGATCGACGCTACGATCGCGAAGCTGCAGGAGGAGCGTCGGGCGCTCCAGGCGGAGCTGGAGGAGATCGAAGAGAAGGCGGCCGCCCGGTCGGCCGGAGAATCCGAGCAGCAGAGCCGGATCGACGAGACGGCGGCCGACGTCCGGCGTGCCGAGCGAAAGGTGAAGGCCGGTCGGGAGACCGTGGAACGGCTCAAGGAGCGTCAGAAGCGGCTCCGGAGCCAGCGCGAGCTCGAGGCCGCGAAGACCGAACTGGACGCGGCGCTCGCGAACCTCGACGATGCCGAGACCACCCTGCTCGAGGAGATGCAGGCGCACGACCGGGCGCGGATCCGCATGGAGGACATGGACCGGGAGCACGGCGAGGAGCGCGAGGAGGCGAAATCGCGCGTCGCCGACGTCGAGGCCCGCCTCGCGGAGATCGACGCGGAGCTCGAGCGGCTGGGCAGCCGGCGGGGCGAGACCGCCGACAGCATCGACGAGAGCATTCGCTCCGAGTACGACCGGGTCCGCGGCGGAAGGACCGAGCAGGCGCTCGCGCCGGTGGTCGAGGGAGTCTGCGGCCACTGTTTCACCGCGATCCCGCTCCAGCGCCAGGCGGAGATCCGGGCCGGCCGGAAGCTGGTGGTCTGTGAGGGATGCGGAGTGATCCTTCACGCCGACCAGTGACGACGGCCCGGGAGGCCGGTTTCTCGTTGCGCTGGGTGCTGCCCTCGCCTGAGGTAGAGGAGCGCGCCGCGGAGCTGCGCAATCAGCTTCCCCGGCTGGATCCGCGACTCGCTCGCGTGCTCGCGGCGCGAGGTTTCCGCGACGCGGACGCCGTCCGCGACTTTCTCCGTCCCTCTCTCGACCGACTTCACGATCCCCTCGAGCTCCCCGACATGCCGGCCGCCGTCGATCGCCTGGAGGTCGCGATCGAGATCGGCGAGACGATCTTCGTGCACGGCGATTTCGACGCGGACGGCATGTGCGCCACGGCGCTGGCCGTTCGGGGCCTTCGGCGTCTGGGGGCCCACGCCGTGCCCTTCGTGCCACACCGTACCCGGGAGGGCTACGACCTCCGGCCCGCCACCGTGGAACGTGCCGCGGAAGCGGGCGCCGATCTCATCCTCACGGTCGATTGTGGCGTCACGGCGGTGGAGGCGGTGGAGGCGGCTCGAAGCCGCGGGATCGATGTCGTGGTGACCGATCACCACCGCCCCGGCCCGAAGCTGCCGCGCGCCAGCGCCGTGGTGAATCCGATGCGCCCGGAGGGCCCGGACGAGCTGCGCGGCCTCGCCGGAGTGGGGATCGTGTTCGAGCTGATCGCAGCGCTCTTCGCCCGGTGCGGGATCCCCCGTCCGGAACTCTTCCAGCATCTCGACCTCGTCGCCGTCGGTACCGTGGCCGACCGGATGCCGCTGACCGGCGAGAACCGGGCACTCGTCCGGGCCGGCCTCCGCGCCCTGGCCCGCACGCGGAAGCCCGGGCTCCGCGCGCTCCTCGAGCGGGCGGGCATCGACCTGCGGGACCCGGTGTCGACCGAGGACATCGCCTTTCGCCTCGGGCCGCGGCTCAACTCCGTCGGCCGAATGGCGGCGGCGCAGGCGGGGGTACGGCTCCTCCTCACGGACGACCGGGCCGAGGCCGAGGCGCTGGCCCGCCACCTCGACGAGCAGAACGCGGAGCGCCGCCGGACGGATCGTGCCGTCACGGAAGACGTCGAGCGCATGTTGGGCGAGGAGTTCGACGCGAGCGCCGACGGCGCGGTCGTGGTCTGGGGCGAAGACTGGCACCGGGGCGTGGTCGGGATCGTGGCCTCCCGCATCGTCGATCGATGGCGCCGCCCGGCCGTCGTCGTGAGCTTCGAGGGCGGCAGCGTCGGACAGGGATCGGGTCGGTCGGTGGAGGGGTTCAATCTCTACGAGGCGCTGGAGGAGTGCCGGGGCCTGCTGGAGGGATACGGCGGCCACCGCATGGCGGCCGGCCTGAGAATTCGCCGTGACCGAATCGAAGAGTTCGCCGCCCGCCTTCGGAAGCTGGCCGCCGGGCAGCTCCAGGCGGCGCACGAACCCCAGGCCCTGCGGATCGATCTCGAGGTCCCGCCGGGTGCCGCCGATCGCGACCTCGCCGACGTCCTCGCCCACCTGGCACCCCACGGGGAAGGGAATCCGGCGCCCGTGCTCCTGGCGAGGGACGTCCTGCTGGACGATGTGACGGCGATCGGGCGTGACGGAGCCCATCTCCGCGCGACGCTGCGCGAGGAGGAGAACGGTGGCGCCGGCCTGCGGATGATCGCGTTCGGAAAAGGGGAGCGCGCCGACGAGATTCGACCCGGGGAGCGCTACGACGTGGCCTTCCATCTCGAACGCGACCGCTACCGCGGCCGGGAGCGCCTGCAGGCCCGGGCCATCGATCTGCGGCCCGGCGCGTGATCTCGTGACCCTTCGCGTCATCGGCGGAGAGCTGGGCGGCCGCCGCCTGGCCTCGCCCCGCGGCCGCTCCACGCGCCCGACGCGATCGGCGGTGCGGGAGGCCTGGTTCAGCGCGCTGGGGCCGGGGCTGTCGGGCGCGCGCGTGCTCGACCTCTTCGCCGGGACGGGCGCGCTCGGGATCGAGGCGCTGTCCCGCGGCGCCGCCTCCGTGCGCTTCGTCGAATCCGACCTCGCGGCTTTCCGCCTGCTCCGGCGGAACGTGGAGGAGCTCGGCCTGGCGGGGCGGTCGGAGCTGCGCCGCGCCGACGTCTTTCGCGAGCTGGAGGGACTCGACCGCCGGTCGTTCGACGTGGCGCTGGCCGATCCGCCGTACGGGACGGCCGCGGCGCGCCTCGTCGGCGTCTGGCTCGACGAGCCCTTCGCCGGCATTCTGTGCGTGGA
>CAZOEX010000053.1:0-11139 GCA_964578925.1 uncultured Gemmatimonadota bacterium
CGGAGCTCTCGAGGTGCACGAGGTCGAATTCCTCGTTCTGTCGGACCTGCTCGAGGCGCTCCCGGAAGTCCCCGTTCTCGAAGGCGTACTCCGTGTAAGGTCGCCGACTCGGCACGCTCCGGAGGTGATCCCACACCCAGCGTACGCGCGACCACTCCTGCGGTACGGGGAACGCCTCGATCCACGCGTACTCACCGAGCGCCGCGAGTGCCGGGGCGACGCCGTCGTCGGCCGTTTGCTCGCGTCGGTAGAAGGCGAGGGCGGTGATGTCGAAGCGGCGGCTCAAGATCCGGAGCGTGTGAAATGCCCGGATCTTGACGCCGCTGTCGGGAGGGAAGGGGAGGGTCTGGCTGAGAAGGAGCAGCCGCGGGCTCATTACCGCGCCGCGTCACTCCCGGCGCCGGACATCGTCCAGGGCATCTGACGCGCCGCCCCGTCCGACGTGCAGGCGACCCCCACGTCGCTGTGCTCGGCCAGCAGCCACCGGCAGTCCGTGATGTCGCGGGTCGCGCCTCCATCCGGCGCGTAGTAGGAAGCGCGAAAGAGCATGGGCGCCTGATCGGTCCGGCGATCGAAGCGGACGACCGTCTGGCCCCACCAGCTCCGGGAGATCCACGGGTCTCCCGCCTGGTCCCGGGCGATCTCCCAGCGTCCGCCCTGGTCGACGCAGTCGGCATCGAGGTCCCGGCTCGAGGCGATCGGCTGCCCGGCGTCGTCGACGCAGACGTCGATCGAGACGGCGCCGCCGGCCTCGAAGGGCCACACGGCCAGGCTCACCATGCCGGACGGGTCATCGGGCGCGAGGGCCGCGTCGGGCTCCACGTGCAGGGTCGTGGTCCCGGAGAGGGAGCTCGATGAATCCGGTGACGTAGGGTTCGAACCGTCACATGCCACGACGATGAAGCTGCACACCGCGCACAGGGTTGCCAGCTGTTGCCTGTCAATCACGTTGCGTACCTTTTCAGATGGATCCGGCTCGGTCACCAAACTGCACGCCGGTGTAGGGCGACGCCAGCATGGCCTCGGGTTGTCCGGTGAGAAGTGCAAGGGGGGTGCCGACTACTTAAATAATTGAAAGACAATAACTTGCGTATTTGTAGTGCCTTCGGTGTTGCGTGTTCGAGACAGGCGGGAGCTGCGCACGATGGGTCGTGACCACAGGCGAAGCCGCTCGAGCGCGGCCGGGGACAGCCGGAGTTCCAGGGCCGGAGTGGTCGGGACGTTCTCGCCGTCGCTCGAGTCGCCGGGCAGCGGGTTGATCGACTGGCTACGGCGGGACGGACGAGACGTCCGCCGCTGGACCCGTCCCGGGGACGGGCTCGACGTGACGCTCGTGGGCCCCGCGGTCGTGCCGGGGATCCCGCCCGCCGAGCTCGCGGCCTGGATGGGTGAAGCGATCGCCGGCCCGGATCCACGACCCGACCGACTGCGGCGGGTGCTCAACTACTGGCTGCTCATCGTCGAGGAACCGGCGAGCAGAGCCGTCCACTTCGCCACCGATCCGCTCGGCGTCTATCCGGCGTTCCTCGCCGCCGCCGCAACGGGGACCGCGTTCGGCTGCGACGTATGGGAAATGCAGGCGGCCGACCTGATCGAAGACCTGTCGATCAACTACGAGGCGGTCGCTGCCTGGCTCGTCTATTCGTACGACTACTCCGGGGGATCCGTATTCGAAGCTTCGCCCCGTCTCCCTCCCGGCCGGATCGTGACGTTCGACCCGGCCGGCCGTCGCGAGCGGGACTACTGCGGCTTCGAGGCCGAGGCGCGACGGATCGACGTCGGCGCCGCGGCGGCGGAGTTGTTCCGGCTGGTGGCCGAGAACCTGGAGGCCTCGGTGGCGGCGACGGAGGGAGGGATCGCCCTGGCCCTCTCCGGGGGACTCGACAGCCGCCTGCTCCTCGGGCTTCTCGGGCGCCGGGACGGAGTGGACCTGGTCGCCTGCACGGTCGAGTGGGACGAGGCCGAGAAGCGGGCGGCATCCATGGCGGCTGAAGTCGCGGGCGTCCGGCGCATGAAGATCCCGGTAGGGAAGTCGCTGTACGATTTCTTCGAGACGTGGAATCGCTTCTCACCCGAGGGGTTTCCCGCCCGCCCCGACGTCGTGGCGGAAATCGCCCGCCGATACACGCCGGACCGTACGATCATGCACGGCTTTCTGGGCGGCCCCATCGCCGGCGCGCGGGCCGATGATCTGGACGGACGCACCGGGGAGGGGAACCGCGAGGGACTCGTCGACGCGCTGCTCGAGCATCACGCCTTCTCCGGGCTCTACATGTTCCGGTCCACCCTCCGGCCCGCGATCCGGGAGGAGGCGACGCGCCTGATCGAGGAGGTGCTGGCCGAAGGCGACGCCTCGTGGCGGCGTCTCGACGTGCTGCGTACCAATTTCTACCTTCGGCAGCGCTTCTACATCGCGCACAACTTCATCGCGCATCGCGACGTTTCGTCGGCCCTCATACCCTTCTACAGCCATGCGTTGCTGGACTTCAAGTTTCGCCACGCGATCGACGCTCGCAGGGGAGAGCTCTACCCGGAGATCTTCCGCCGTCATCTCCCCGACTTCGCCGACCTGCCGATCGATCGGACGCTTCGAGACCATCGGCTCACCAGCATCTGGGCCCGCTCCTGGTTCCTCCGGCGCCAGTCCGTTCGCCAGCTCTCGCGCATGCTGGCGGAGGACTCGGGCCCCGTTTCGCGTCACGCGTCCGTGCCACGGCTTCTCGCTCGCGTCCTGGGATATACGAAGACGAACGGCTGGGTCTTCCTGCTCCAGCGCATCGAGCGCTTCGAACGGCGCCTGGCGGAAGCGGGGCTCGACGTCGAGTGGGCCCGCCTGGCGGAGCCGGACGCGTCGACGCGTCCGGCGCGAACCGGGCGCCGGAGGGTTTCGTGACGGAGCCGGCAAGCTGGTCTCCTTTCTTCATCGTCGGCTTCCAGCGGTCCGGCACGACTCTGCTCCGCCTGATGCTGGACAGCCACTCGCGCGTCGCCGTGCCGCTGGACACCACGGGGTTGTGGGCGCGCTACGAGGACCGCAGGGCCGAGTTCGGTGACCTGGCGACGCCGGCCGATCGCCGCCGCATGGTGGAGGCGCTCCTGCGCGAGGAGCGGATCCGGCTGTGGGAAACCGAGCTCGACGCAGCCGAGGTCGCCTCCCTCGCGGAGGAGGCCGGCGGAGACTACGCGGCCATCGTCGCCGCCTTTCATCGGGCCTACGCGGCTGCCAGGGGCAAGGACCTCTGGGGGAGCAAGGATCCGGGAGACATGTTGCGCATCGACCGGATCCACGGGTGGTTCCCCGACGCGCGTTTCGTCCATCTCGTGCGCGACGGTCGAGACGCCTGTCTCTCCCAGCGGGAGCAGACGTTCGGTCACGACGACGTCCTGGCCTGCGCCGTCGACTGGCGGCAGCAGGTCTGGTGGGTGCGGCGCATGGGCGGCCTCCTGGGTGCCGGCCGCTACCACGAGCTGCGCTACGAGGACCTGGTCGGCGATCCCGAGGGGGAGTTGCGAGCACTCTGCCGATTCCTCGACCTGGAATTCGATCCGGCGATGCTCGCCTATCACCGCCGCGTCGAGGAGGCGATTCCGGAAGAGAAGCGCCACATCTGGCCCATGATCGACAGCGCGCCGCGCCGCGACAACGTCGAGAAGTGGCGGGAGGGAATGTCGGAGGGCGAGAAGATCTGTTTCGAGAAGCGGGCGCGCGACGTGCTCGAAGAGTCGGGATACGAGGTCCGGTCGGAGCCGCCCCGCGGAGCCTACGGTACGGAAGTCGCCTCCATGCTACGGAAGGTCGGCCGAATTCTCCGTCGGCGCGCGGAGAATTAGAGGTCTGTCGAAGAACCGGGGCGCACCTGGCCGGTGCCGTCCCGCATCTGGCCGGTGCCGTCCGGCGCCTGCAGCTCGAGCAAATTGGCGTCGATCGTGAACTTCGCGGCCCAGTTGAGCATCTGGAAGCGGCCGTAACCGCCGTCGATCGGGAAGCTCCCCCGTACGCCTCCGGCGACGCCGGGAGGACCATCGAGCCGGATCGTCCTGCGAACCATCGCGTTGAGGCGCCGGGCGGCGTCTTCGTACGTCCCCTTCCCGCCCTCGTCCGGCAGCAGCAACCAGACCGCCGCGATCTGCGAGTTGCCGGTCAGACACGACCACTCGACGGCGGGTTTCCACTGATCGTCGAGCCGACCCGGGAGTGAGCCGTCGGGGCGCTGGACCGTCAGGAGAGCGTCGGCGGTCCGCCGGGCCGCGTCCAGGTACACCTCGTCTCCGCTGAAGCGATAGCCCTCGAGGATCCCCCTGAGCGTGTAGCCGATCGTATGGGTCAGCGGTCGGCTCGGATGCGTCAGGCAGCACGAGGGGAACCACCCGTTCTCGTGTTGCCGCCCGATCGCCCAGTCGATGTTCGCCAGTGCGGCCGTCGCCCAGCTCTCGTTCTCCTCGACACGGGCCGCTTCCAGCAGCCCCCACGCCACATGTGTCTCGTAGAGATTGACGCCGGGCCGTGCAAAGGGGCTCCGGCCGACGGTCCATGCGCCGTCAGCGTCCTGGACGTCGACGAGCCAGCGCGCGGCTCGCCGCATCGCCTCCGCGTATCGCGGCGCGCCGAAGCGCCGGACACCCGCTGCGAGACCGAGGAGAATCTGCCCCGTGTTGAAGGTGACCGGGACGACCGGCTCCTGGTCGACCATCCCCCCCTGGAAGGCGCCCGACGGCAACTGAATGTCGACCAGCCAGTCCAGCATTCGACGGGCGCGCTCTTCCAGATCCAGGGCCCCGAAGGCGCCCTCGGACTCCAGCAGTGTCGGAACGAGGTAGCCGGTCGTCTCGGGGTAGGAAGCGCTCCAGCCGTCGATGAGGCTGAAGTGGCGGGCCACACCGCCGTCATCGGTGGAGGAGTTGTCCTGGGCGGCCACCAGCCAGCGCAGCATCGCGTCGATGGCCGCTGGTGGTTGCGGATCGATCTCGGGAAGGCCGGCGGCGTCTCTGCGCGCCTCCGCACGGGCGAGTGCCGGGAGCTGCATGCGCTCGAGCGCCGACCGCAGCGCACCGAAGGACATCACGCCGCCGTCCGGTCCGCCGCGTCCGAGCCGTCCGCCCTGACGACCTCCTCGTCGATGAGCGTGGCCACCCTCTCGGCCAGCACACTCCAATCGTGCTGACGGGCCACGCGCTGCCGCCGTTCCTTCGCCTCGGGGCTGTTGGCGCCGGGGCCCAGGCTCCTCTCGATCGCCGCCGACCACTCGTCGACGCTCTCCGCCAGCTCGACGACGTCTCCGAAGTCGCGAAGGGTACGGATCGGGGTTCCGACGGTCGGTCTTCCGGCCGCGAGGTACTCGTGCAGCTTGAGCGGATAGATGTACTTCGTATAGCCGTCGCGGACGTAGGGCATGATGCAGACGTCGAAATGCTGGGGGTACCTGGCCAACTCCTCGGTCGACTTCTCCCCGAGGAAGTGAACGTTCGGTCGGCGTTCGAAGGCTTCGACGCGCGCGGTCAGGTCCTGGTGGCGCAGCTTGCCGACGATCACCCAGTTCCAGTCGACGTGCCGCTGCACGAGCGCTTCCAGGAGGTCCCAGTCCATCTGGTGCTTCACGTACCCGCAGTAGCCGACGCGGGGCCGGCCGATGCTCGCCAGGTCGCCGGGTTCCGCGCACGGCTCGGCGAACGAAGCGTAGTCCACCCCGTTCGGGACGTAGTCGGTATCCGGGCGTCCCTTCTTGTCGATCAAAGCCGGAGAATGGACGATGAGCCTGTCGACGTCTTCGATCAGGCGCCGTTCGTTCGGCGGCGTGGGCGGGTCTTCGCTCGAGAAGCTGTACTCGTCCACGACGTGGTAGAGGCTGACATCATGTTCGACCAGGTCGAGGGCATTCGCGTATCGCGGCCGCCAGATGTAGAGCACGATGCGCCTGGCGCCACGCCGAACCAGCTCCTCGCGCGCCTGGGCCAGCCGGCGGGCCCGCAGAAAGCGAGCGGCGGACGCCGGTTTGTACGTCATTGGAAGATGCGCAGGAGGATCGTAGACCGTGAGGCCCTCTCCGTCGTCGGGCCGGGAAAACACGGGGCGATCGCTTCGGCGTCTCGCGCCGATGTCCCGCCAGTGATGCGCCGGCGTGACCCACACGAGCGGGAACCACCGGGCCAGCCGTGGCGCGAGGTTCGCCGCGGTCTTTCGGTGTTCGCCCCAGTGGCGATTCGGCAGGAACAGGATGCCGGTCGACTCTCGATTCATGCGTTCGCCGCGGCTGGTATCGGTTCTTCCCGATTCCGCGAGGCGTCGAGCCACTCGACGAACCGGTCGAGTCCAGCGCGGAGAGGAGTATCGGGAGAGAAGCCGAGGACTTCCTTCACCCGGGCGTCGTCCGCCATCATCGCCGGAATCTCGCCCTTACGCGGGTCTTCGTGCCGCACGCGCGGCTCCGCGCCCATCGCCTCGGACAGCGCGCGCAGCATTTCGAGCAGCTCTACGGCCCTTCCATTCCCCACGTTCAGCAGTTCGTACTCCGGTTCGCCCGCCGGAAGCCCCTGGAGCCGCTCCGCAGACCGGACGAGTGCCTCGACGACGTCGGCGACGAAGGTGTAGTCGCGTGTCGCCGACCCGTCGCCGTACACGGGGAGCCGCTCGCCCGCCCGGAGCAGATCGGCGAATTTGCTGATCACCAGGTCGGGTCGCTGACGCGGTCCGTAGACGGTGAAGAACCTGAGGCAGTGCACCGACATGCCCCAGAGCCGATGCCACGTGTGGCAGAGGAGCTCGCCGGAGCGCTTCGATGCGGCGTAGGGAGATTCGGGATCCCCCGCGGGGCCCGACTCCAGGAACGCGCCGTCACGCTCGTCTCGTGTGCCGTAGACGGCGGCGGAGGAAGCGAAGATCAGCCGCGAGAGGCGGTGTCGGCGCATGGCCTCCAGCAGCCGCAGCGTTCCGGTGACGTTCACGTCCCAGCAGAGCTCCGGCTGGGTGAGCGAGGGTCGGATCCCGGGCCGCGCCGCGAGATGGACGACGAGGTCGAAAGGAATCGTGCTCAGCAGTCCGTCGAGCAGGACCCCGTCGCGTACGTCTCCCTCGACCAGGTGCATGCAGGGGTGGGCGAGCGCCCCCTCGAGGTTGCGGCGTTTGACGGCCGGTTCATAGAAGTCGTCGAAGTTGTCGAGTCCCCAGACGCCGTGGCCGTCCGCCACGAGACGTTCGCACAGATGCGAGCCGATGAAGCCGGCCGCACCCGTGACCAGGACCCGCATGCCGCGATGGTTGGACCCGGTTCCCATCAGACCGGCTCGGCCTCGTAGTAGTAGTTCGCGTAGTAGGGGTAGTAGTGCGAGCTCGTGGGCACGGCGTTCAAGACCGCCCCGACGATCGGCACGTCGACGTTTCCGATCAGATCGAGCTTCGTGCGCGCCAAGACCTCGTCGGTCTCACCCGCCCGGAGCACCATGATCACCTTGTCCGAGCGCCGGCCCAGGACCAGCGCGTCCGCGCCGGCGGCCAGGGGCGGCGCGTCGAGGACGACCACGTCGAAGTCGGACTTGAGCGACTGGAGCAGGGCGTCCATCGTCCCCGAATCGAGCAGCTCGAGATTGAAGTTCTTCCCCGTGCCCTTGGCGACCATCGTCAGGCCGTCGATCTTCGTCTCCTGCCGAATCTCCTCGGCGGTCGCTTCGCCCCGCAGGTAGTCGGCGAGTCCCGGCGACCGCTGCACTCCGAACATCTCCTCCGCGTGCCCGCGGCGGACGTCCGCGTCCAGCAGGACCGTGCGGTACCCGGCCGAGGCGTAGGAGATGGCGAGATTCGCCGAGACCATCGACTTGCCGTCGCGCGGTGCCGGGCTCGTGACGAGCACGAGCCCCTTCGACGTGCCGTTTGAGTGGCTGATCTGAATCCGGATCGAACGGAAGGACTCGACGGCAACGTTCGCGTCCACGCCGCTGGCCGCGTCGAGACGCGGGACGATGCCGAGCACCGGCAGGCCGAGCCCCCGCTCGACCTGGTCGGGGTAGCGGATGCGCTTGTCCATCTTGTCGAGCAGCAGGGCGCCTGCGAGCCCCAGCCCGAGTCCGGCCATCGTGGCCATTAGCATGAGCTGGGGGACCGTGTCGGACGTCGGACCGAGCGGCGGCGCCGCTCGGTCGAGGACCTGGAGGCCCGGCGAGCTGGTCGCCTCGGCGAGCTCCGCTTCCTTCAGGCTGGACTGGAGGTTCTCGTGCAGCCGTTCCGCCGCTTCCATTTCGCGCTCGAGCCGCGCCTGCTCGATCGTCCGACCGGGGATCTCCCGGAGTTCCTCGGCCTGCGTCTCGAGCTGCGCGTCGACCGAACTCGTGCGCTGCTGGACCTGGCCGATGAGCTCGCTGATCTGCGAGGGAATCGTGACGGTCTTGAGATGCTGGATCTCGTCGCTCAGGAATTGAACCGTGTCGGCTTGCTCCGTGAACGTGGCGAGCAGCGCCCCCCGCCTGGCTTCCTTGGCGTTCAACGTGTCGAGGGTCGCCTGCAGCACGGGGAAGTCACCCGCCGAGGTGAGCGACATCAGGCTGAGCATGTCGACCTGTCCAGTCGTCCTCGCCTGCTGCTGGATGCGGCGGAGCTGCTCCAGCTCGTGCTCGAGCTGCCGGCGCTCGAGCCGGGTCTCGAAGAACTGGCCGAACACGGGATCGCTCCCGGTCATCGTCCCGTTGTTTCCCGTGACCCGGCCCGGGTTCGGAACGAGCTGTCGTTCCGACGGCTGCGTGATGGCGCCGACACGGAAGTTCTGGTACGCCGCCTCCGCGCTCGCCAGTCGTCGGTAGGCCGAGTCCGTCTGAGTATCCAGGATCGACACGGTTTCCCGAAGCTGCGCGTTCTTCAGGTCCGTCGCGGTCGTGATGAACTGATCCTGGAGTCGGTTCAGGAGAGGCGCGACCTCGTCCCGATTCTTCCAGGTCAAGGAGGCGTGAAAGATTCCCGCGTCGTCGTCGTACCGGACCGACAGGGCCTCGCGCACGTCCTGGATCGTCTGCTGCATGGTCTGCACGCGGAACGTCGTCCGCGCGGGCGGTTGGAAGGCCTCGACCGGTGGCGTCCAGGACAGCCCGAACGACTCGCCGACGGAGCCGCCGAGCGTGCCGCGCTCCACGGCGCTCGTGTCGGCCAGCGTCAGCTCGTAGGCCAGATCGTCATCGACGCGGAGCGTGTACTCCCCGCCCACGACTCCCTCGCCCATTCGAAAAGAGTCGAATGCCCGGGGGTCGATCCCGTCGAGGGAGCTCGGGCGCAGATACAGCTGCATCTCGCGCACGACGGGCAGGACGACCGCCGTGCTCCGGAAGACGCTGCTCCACCCTTCGCCAGCCAGCGGGTCTTCGGCCCGAAGCGGTCCGCGGCCCTGCTGATCCTGCTCGAGCCACACGGTGGCCTCGACCTCGTACTCCGGCTCCACGAACTGGGTCGCGATCAGACCGCCGGCGATTCCGAGCACCGTGCAGCCGGCGATCAGCCACTTCCACCGCCAGAGGGACTCCATGAGCCGACGAACGTCCAGCCCTTCGCCGGCGCCCATGCCGGCCATCGGATCGAGCGGATAGTACTCCTGCGCCTGTACCTCGTAGGCCCGTCGGGGCTGGAGGGTCGGAAGATGCTCCGGAGACTGTGCTTCGTCGTTCACTCTATCAATCCTGTGTTGAGCGACCTGGTTCGTCCGACTGACCACGGACGGGCAGCGGTCGGCCCGGGAAAGTGCAAGAGCGGTGCCGCCCTTCAACGAGGTCGACGTCGTCCGATCGGGAGGTGGCCCGGGAGCCGAACTCTGCGGCCCACAGGGCGTTTCAGGCGGTCGCGCCTCCCACGCAACATACAGCCCCGGGTTCCTTCACAGCAGCCCCGGCTGTGGAGCCGATGCCACACCCGGGCGTTTCTCCGCGCCCGGCTCGCTGCGCGCCCCGGGGCCGCCCCGGCGCGATCGTCGCGGCTTTCCGCCCCCGACGCCCGATCTGCCGGCAGGCACTCGCCGCCGCCGGGCATCTTGGCCCGCGCCTTGTATTTCCAACCCGGATGACGGCGTGAGGTTCACGAGTCGTCGAGCGTCGGGCGGCGACGTCCCGACAGCCCGGCCGAAACGCAGCGACCCGAAAGCAACGAAAGCAAGGTAGCCATGTGCGGCATCATCGCATACGTGGGAAACGACGCAGCGGCGCCGGTGCTGTTGAGTGGGCTCGAGCGGCTCGAGTATCGGGGCTACGATTCGGCGGGCCTGGCCGTACAGAACGGGCGCGGGCTGGAAGTCCGACGGGTCTGCGGACGCATCGCAGCGCTCGACGAGCGGCTTCGGGACCGACCGGTATCCGGCGCGTCGGGCATCGCGCACACCCGCTGGGCCACGCACGGGGCTCCGAGCGAGGAGAATGCGCATCCGCACGTCGATACGGCGGGTGAAATCGCCGTCGTCCACAACGGGATCATCGAGAACGCGGATCTCCTGCGCGAGGAGATGCACCGACGGGGACACGAGATCCGTTCCGAGACGGACTCCGAGATTCTCGCGCACCTGATCGCCGATCAGCGGGAGCCGCCTCTTCACCTCGCGGTCGCCCGTGCCCTGAGCGTAGTCGAGGGTACGTTCGGGATCGCGGTGATCTCCGCACGCGAGCCCGGCCGTGTCGTCTGTGCGCGACGCGGCTCCCCTCTCATGATCGGTCTCGGCGAGGGCGCGATGTACGCGGCGTCCGACGCCTCGGCTCTCCTCCCGTACACCCGGCGGGTGGTGTACCTGGACGACGGCGAGATGGCCGTCTTCGACTCCACGGGGTGCGACATCCTCCGGATGGACGAGATGTCGCGCATCGACAAGCAGATCGAGGAGATCGAGTGGGACCTGCAGGAGGCGGAGCGGGGGGGATACCCGCACTACATGCTGAAGGAGATCCACGAACAGCCCGAGACGATCGAGGCCACGCTGCGCGGGCGGATCGTGCGCGGAGACGACGAGGTGCGGCTCGGGGGACTTCGCGAGATGGCCGGAGAGCTGGACACCGTGCGCCGCGTGATCTTCACCGCGTGCGGAACGTCGTGGCATGCCGGCCAGATCGGCGCCTATCTCGTGGAGGAGCTGGCCCGAATCCCGGCGTCCGTGGAGTACGCGTCCGAGTGGCGCTACCGCGATCCGGTCC